>JAGRNM010000313.1 GCA_020440745.1 Deltaproteobacteria bacterium | reverse complement strand
AGAAGGCAAGTACCACTTGGACGGCCATCGCAAATGCGGCGTATGCTTGGAGCCGGAGGAAAGTTTAAAACTGGATAACCTTTGTCCGGTCTGTCACAAGCCACTGACCTTGGGTGTGCTTTACCGAGTCAGTCAGCTAGCGGATCGGACTCTTAAAGAAAAACCCCAACACATCGATCCTTTTCATAACTTAGTACCCTTGCCAGAAATTTTGAGCGAAGTTTTAAAGACCGGCCCTAGCAGCAAAAAAGTGGAGAGCTATTACGAATCAATCATTAAAAAATGCGGCAACGAACTCACCCTACTCCAAGACTATCCGCTAGAAGACATTGAAAAAGCCAGTTCTCCTCTGCTAAGCGAAGCCATCTCCCGTTTGCGCCAAGGTCAAGTGATTAGGAAGGCGGGCTTTGACGGCGAGTACGGCGTGATCCGTTTGTTTGAAGAAAAAGAACTACAAGATAAACTCCATCCTTCTCTCTTTAGCGGCGAAGCCATTGTTTCCGATAAAAAAATCATCGCCAAAAAAAATCCCGCTCACCCTCAAGTCATTGCCCAAAACAAAAAACCAAAAGCAAGCGAAGCAAGTTCTACCCAAGTTGTATTAGACGAAAAACAAAAACAAGCCGTCGAACACCAAGAGGGTCCCCTCTTAGTAGTAGCAGGACCGGGCTCAGGAAAAACCAGAACCCTCACCCATCGCATCGCCCAATTAATTGAAAAGGGCTTAGCCAAACCAGAGCAATGCCTCACCCTTACCTTTACCCGGCGGGCGGCTAAAGAAATGCTAAGCCGCTTAGAAAAACTATTGGGCAAGGAGGCGGATAAAATCCCCGTCACTACCTTTCATGGACTTAGTTTTAAAATCTTAGAAGAAAACCGCCTAGAACTAGGATTGCCACGGGGTTTTCGGGTGGCCAGTTTGGAAGAACGGATGGAATATTTAGAGGAAAAATTAAAGATTAAAAGGACCAAAGCCAAAAAATTAATCGAAAAAATTGCCACCGCTAAAAGCCAACATAAGAATGGGGAAAAGGATCCAGAACTGGCCCAGGCCCAGCTTGCGCTTAAAGACTTAAGAGACACTCAAGGATTGCTCGATTATGAAGACTTGATTGATTTAAGCCAACAATTATTGAGCAAGGATGAAAGACTTCAACAATACTATCAAAACCGCTACCCTTGGATTAGCGTGGATGAATTCCAAGACTTAGATCCCGCCCAGCACGCTTTATTAAAGCTCTTAGTGCCTAAGGCCGGCAATCTTTTTGCCATTGGCGATCCCCAACAAAGTATCTATGGCTTTCGTGGTTCTAGCTTAGAGGCCTTCTTTAATTTTAATGAGGATTTTGAAGGGGCTCAAACCATTACCCTGGATAAAAACTATCGTTCTTCCACCGAGATTGTCCAAGCTTCTCAACAAGTCATGGAAAAGAATTGCTCCCAAAGTTTAGCCAAGGTCCAAGCCATTCGGGGTCATGGAAGTCTCCTCCAAATCCACGAAGCCAAAACCGAAAAGTCCGAGGCCGAATGGATCGTCATCCAAATTGAAAAACTTTTAGGCGGGGCAAGTTTTTTTGCTTTAGACAGTGGCAGGACCGAAGGACACGCTCTAAGCGAGCTCTCCTTTAGCGACATCGCCATCCTTTACCGGCAAGAAAGTTTGAGTGAAGCCATCGAAGTTGCTTTGAGTCGCGCGGGTTTTCCCTATCTTAAACACTCCACCCGTCCTTTAAGTGAAGAAGCTAGCCTCAAGCCTCTATTAAAAATTTTAAAACAACAAGAAGCCGCTTCTTTAAGTTTAAAAGAAGCGTGGGAAAGTTTAAAAAAATCTCACGAGACTACCCATCCGGGCCTATTAAAACTCCAAACTTTGATTCAAGAGGACTGGAAAAATTTTTGGCGTGAGGTAAGTTTGGACCAAGACCTAGACACCCTTGATCCTCGCTCCGATTATATCCGCTTACTTACCTTACACGCGGCCAAGGGTTTGGAGTTTAAAGCGGTCTTTATCCTAGGCT
>JAGRNM010000312.1 GCA_020440745.1 Deltaproteobacteria bacterium | reverse complement strand
CCCCGTAAACTCAGCTAAGCGGGATAATAAAGAGGCGTAGGTGTTTTGGGCATCCCCTAAATAAAGCACGTAAAGTCTTAATTTATCTGACTGCCGCGCCCAGGCCTGGATAGCCTTGAGAGGATCTTCTCCACAAGCGTCCCAACCATCTGTAAAAAGCAAAGCCACTTTAGAACCACTACTTTTATTAAGGTCTTGTGGTACCTGCCTAAGGGCATAAGCTAAGTTAGAAGTACCCTGAGGGAAAAAGCCTCTTGCCAAGTCGTTTTGCTTAAGCAAACTCGAATCATCACATTGCTGTTGAAAAGAAGAACTAGACTCTCCATAACTCCTAACAATCCAACGAACACTCTCAGGCAATTCGCTACGAATTTGCAAAAGAGCAGAATCCACCAAATCAATTTTTAGAGCCTTACCAAAGCTTTCTCGCATACTAGCCGAAGCATCTACCAAGACTTCTACGCTATCAGGAAAAAGTTTTCCTTGGGATTTTTGATCGGCCTGAACCGAAATCTGAGCCTGCCCTAATTGTACCTGAACCGCATCTGTAGAAGATCTCTCATCATTTAAAAAAGCTCTTGTTTGAATATAATAGGTACCCACAGGAAAATTTTCGTTAGACCATAAGAAACGATAAGGAGCTTGCTCACTTTCCCCTAAGAGACGGCCATTTACAAAAAACTCTACTCGCTTAATAGGTTCAAAAAGCTCGGCTTTAACACTTGCTTCAATCTCAGCTAAATTATCTAAAAACTCTCCCTGACTGGGCCTCAGGATCTTTACCTCAGGGGCCTTATCATTGACATGGACTTCAATCGATTGAGCTTCTGTGCTGCCATCACTATAGTTTTGCACAGCTTGTAACTGGTAGGTGCCAGGACTAAGTCCTTTGACCTTTAAAGGAATAACAAAAGGCACCGTAGTCGCCTGACCAACACTTTCTCCGTTTAGGTATAGCTCGATCCACTGAGTACCTAAACCAGGACGACGTCCAGGAGACAAGGTAACCTGCACCTGATTTTTTAAAGAATCTTGATCTAAGGGTTTAATAAATTTGAGGGCCTGCTTAGCAATATAGAAAAAGGAAAAACTCTTTTCAAAACGCTCTCCGTTTAGACCATGAATTTCTAGCTTAAGGTTTTTAAGACCATCTTTCCAGGCTAAGCTGCTCAAATCTACTTCCAAAACTTCACTGGCCTGAGACCATTTTTTAAGCCTCTGGCCTGACTCTTTTAATTCTACCCAGTCGATTTCTCGTGCAGTAAGCCCTGCAATACGAAAATTTAAACTCTCCCCACTAAAACTTTGTCCCGATTCATTAAAGCCATCTAAACTAATCTCTACTTTAGCAGGACTAGCTTCAAAGATTAAGCGGTAGTCACCCAGACTCAAAGCCGCCGCCGATAGCAATTGATAAGCCAGCTGAGTAGAGTCCTCAACGTGGTAAGCTATTTTAGCTAAGCTTTTATTTTTCGAGTTAGCTTCTCCCAAAGCTAAAAAGCTAAAATAAAGCTTTTTAGCTTTGGCTTCCTCTTGCCAAGCATTAGTTTTTTCTAAAGGAGGCAAATTCTCCCAGGGACTAATCCAAAAAATCTGTTTAATGCCTGAATGATTAGAAACTGTTTTAAAAAGACTATCCACAGCATTTAATTCCTCACCGGATTCCAACGGGGTTTCTCCTGATTTTTTTTGAAAAATAGGGGCTAAATGGCGACGCAACTCAGGATCTTTTGCATAAAGCCTCACCTCTTCTCTAAGATTAGTGACCCATAGCTCTTCTTGATCACCCAAGTAACTTGCCAAACGTAAGGTAGCTAAAGCCAAAGCTCTTCGAGTGGCTTCTGGAAGATTCTCAGCATTTGGCAAAATTAAAGCTAATAACCTAGGTTGCCCTAGGCGTTCTTTTAAAAG
This sequence comes from Deltaproteobacteria bacterium, assembly GCA_020440745.1. Classification (GTDB taxonomy): domain Bacteria; phylum UBA10199; class UBA10199; order DSSB01; family DSSB01; genus JAGRNM01. The sequence goes on along the minus strand of JAGRNM010000312.1, from coordinate 110 downwards.
CTCTAGGCGAAAGTCTTTAACCGAAGATCCCGCTGTCAACAATTGGGAGTCTTGAGACAAATGCTTATGGACAAAAGTACGACCCTGAGAATTTTTTAAAGCCAAAACGG
>JAGRNM010000311.1 GCA_020440745.1 Deltaproteobacteria bacterium | reverse complement strand
AATCTAAGGTCCGCAATCTGATAAGCACCCTTAGGCAAGGTAGTTGGGACTTTCCATTTTATCCGGTAACAATCCTGGGATTTATCATAATCCTGAGGAGTCCAAGTAATAGAAAAAAGCAAATTAGATCCTTGAGCCTCTTCAAAAGAAGCTTCTAGAATTAGCCACTTAGATTTTGGCAAATCAGCCTGCAGACAGACTTCCTGCACTTCTTTGACTTTTGTTTCTACCTGTCTTTCTTCATCAGATTTTTGTCCTTCTTGCAAAATCCAAAAACCTGGCTCAGCCTTAAGCAAAGCGCCAGAGAAGAAAAAACTAAAAAAACTAAATATAAAAACAAAAAAAACTCGAAACATAAGAATCCTTTTTAATTAAGGGAAAAATAAAGAACACGCTTTAAGATTTTTCGTCAAGTTTTAAGCTTTATCCCTTAATTGGAGATCTTAGAACAAATATTATGGCGGGATAGATATCTATGATAAACAAAGTATTTATTTAGATAATTTTTTAGGCAGAGATGCGTCTTTCACAAAACAAGCATGAGCAATCTGATCTACCTCATGACGATCCAGTGTAAAACTTGCCAAAGGAGCCTCTTCTAATAACTGATTAGGACTCAGTTTAAGAGCTCTGCCCAAACGCTAAAGAGTACTTAAAGTACAATCATGACGGCTTTGTTCTAAGGCACTAAGATTAGGGCGAGGCAAACCCGTCATTTTTGCAAGCTCTTCCTGGCTTAAACAACGAAAATTTCGCCAAGCACGAATTTGAGAACCGATTGGTTTCATGGCTATAATGTAATGAATTTACTAGATTGATTCAGGATCCATGAAGCTTGATCATGGAAGGCTAAAAGATTTAAGAATAACCTAGCCTAGGTTAAGCATGATCCATTCTCCTAATTTTATTGGCGTGATTATCTCCCAGACAAGTTCTTAGAGGGCAGCCGTGTTCATCCACATTGGTAAAAGGACTCCCCGGCTGGCTAGCCATGCGCCGCCACATCTCTACCCAACGCGCATCAAATTGCCGCCCAAACTCTGCTGCCATACTGCGTGCAATACGAGGCTTGCCGCTATCATCCAAAGTAGAACGGGCATAATCAATATAGCGATCAAAGGCCTCATTAAAATTGACCACCGAGCTATATTCGTCCTCGGCAAAAAGAGGAGAAGTAAAGAGAAATAAAAAAGCTAAACAAATGAGAAAATAGTATCGTAACATTTAAGGCCCCCTCGTGATCTTTTACCCAGGGACCTTAAAAATGGGCTTAAACTAGCCCCGCCCTAATTTCTTTTGAGCCGCCCCTACCGAAGGCAAGCCTTGGATTTTTTTAAACCAAGCTTGCAACTGAGGATAGGGCTCTAAAGAAACTTCGCTTAAAGGAGTCGTCTCAATATAGGCAAAAGCAAAAAGATCCGCGATACTCAAATCCTCTCCGGCAAAATAAGTGCTTTCAGATAGATGTTTTTCTACCGCTTGCATCTGCTGACTAATAAACGCATGAGACTCTTCAATAACTTTAGGGTCGGCAGGCTTACCAAAAAAAGCCTCCTTCACTCTTTTTTCAAAAAGCAAAGTCCCTAACCAACGGCCTAAGTGCGCCGTAAAAAAATCCATCCACTGATCTACCAAGGCTCTTTTATAAAAATCATTAATAGGATAAAGGGGTGATTCGGCCACATTGGCTAAATAACGACAGATGGCTCCCGACTCAAAGAGCACTTTACCATGATGAGTTAAGGTAGGAAGTTTACCCAAAGGATGGCGGGCTCCATGGTCCAGACTCTTATGCTCGCCCTTGGCCATGTCGATCTTAATATAGTCATAATCCAGGCCTAAGGCCTCCGCTACATAGATGAGTTTGGTAGTATTAAAAGAAAAGTCGATACCGTGGATTTGATACATAAGAACCCCCTTTAAAAAAAATTAATGAAAGCAGAAAAAATTATTAAGATTTTAGCTTTTGCATTGCTGGCTAAGCTCTTAGCATTTTTTCTGCTACACGAAAATCATAAATACCC
>JAGRNM010000310.1 GCA_020440745.1 Deltaproteobacteria bacterium | reverse complement strand
GGTGTCAATGTGGGAGGTTGTGACTTGGATCAAAGAGCACAAGGAGGACTCTTAGGACTTAGTGCTTGGACTTTATTGATCTTGGGTCTTTATTGGACCAGACAGACTTTTCTAAATCGATCTTCAAAATAAAGCTTTAAGATATCTTCTTGTTTTATAAGTTTTTAAAGGCCCTTGTGGAATCCTCCACAAGGGCCTTTGTTTTGATAAGCTAAGCCTTTTTATGCCGGGTTAGTTTGTTTTTTAACGCTTGGCGTTATTGGCGGAGGATTTTTTATGAATCTTTCTTGTACGTTTTTTTGTTTTGTGTTAGGGTCACTTCATCTTTAAATCATCCCTTAGCAGGCGACCTATAACCTCAGGCGAATTGGACCTCCCTTGGGGTTATAACAAACTGGGAGAGGGGATCGTCGAGTGGTGGGACTTTGATTTGGGTCAAAGACTTACACTCACATGACGGTCCTCTTTTTTTTCTTTAACTTTACATTCTTTCTTTTCTTTTTTTAAGTTTTTTTCATGCAGGTTTCTGTTGTTATTCCTACTTATAATCGTCTTGATTTTTTAAAAGAGGCTTTAGCTAGCGTCTATTTGCAGACAGGTCTTAGTTATGAAGTCATTGTGGTTGACGATGGAAGTCAGGACGGAACTTGGGAATATCTACAGGAACTTAACTATCAAGGTTTAAAAATTTTTAGACAAGATTGTCGTGGACCAGCGGCAGCTAGGAATTTAGGTGTCTCTCAAAGTCGAGGTACTTGGATTAGTTTTTTGGATTCTGATGATCTTTGGAAGCCTAATAAATTAAAAGTGCAATTGGATTTTTTAGAAAAAAATCCTAAGTATCAATTTTGTCAGACAGAAGAAATTTGGCTGCGTTGTGGGCAAAGAATTTTTCCTAAAAAACATCATGCTAAACCCTCTGGGGAAATCTTTATTCCTAGTTTAAAGCTTTGTTTGGTGAGTCCTTCTGCTGTCATGATAAAAAAAGATTTTTTTGAAAGTTTAGGGGGCTTTGATGAAAGTTTTGAAGTTTGTGAGGACTATGAACTATGGTTGAGGGCTAGTTTAAGATCTCCTTTTAAGACTCTGATGCAGGCTTTAGTGATTAAACGAGGTGGCCATAGCGATCAACTCTCGTTAAAACATTGGGGGATGGATAGGTTTAGGGTAAGGGAGATGGAAAAAATCTTACAAACTCAAAACTTAGATTTAAACCAAAGAGAAGCTTTATTAAAGGAAATGGATTTAAAGCTTTCTATACTTGCGCAAGGCTTTGCTAAACGATATCCCAAAGCAAATAATCCTTATCAGGAGAAACAAGCATGGGTAATACAGCAAATCCAATGACTCTAGTCTTAGCCACACATAACCGAGGTAAGTGTCGAGAAATTTCTCAAGTATTAAAAGACTTACCTATTAGGCTACTTTCCACTGCTGATTTTAAAAATTGTCCTAAGTCAGAAGAGCCTTTTGAGACTTATTTAGAAAACGCAAGAGATAAGGCACGATTAGTCAGTAAACACACAGGGCATTGGGTCTTGGCAGATGATAGCGGTTTGGAGGTAAAAGCTTTAGGTGGTGCTCCTGGAGTCAAAAGCGCTCGTTATGCTGGAGAAGAGGTGAGTTATTTAGATAATAATGAAAAAATTTTAACTAACTTAAAATCGATACAGGGTAAGGATAGGGCTGCCACTTTTATTTCGCTTATGCTTTTACTTTCTCCCCAAGGAGAAGAATGGCTTAGTGTGGGAAAACTAGAAGGAGAGATTGCTTTAGAAGCAAAAGGAGATCATGGTTTTGGTTATGATCCTATTTTTTATCTACCTAATCAAAAAAAGCATCTTGCAGAACTTTCTTTAGAAGAAAAAAATTTAATCAGTCATCGAAGACAGGCCCTGGAAGGCATTAAAAAGCATTTAGTGAAAATCTTGGAAACTACGCCCCTTTTCTTTTCTGCCAATAAATGAAAAATTATATTTTATTTTGGTTCTTTTGAGCTTTGTGTGGAAGTAAATCGGCTTTCTTT
>JAGRNM010000030.1 GCA_020440745.1 Deltaproteobacteria bacterium | reverse complement strand
CATTCATTAAATCTCTTGTGAAGTTAATTTTATACACAACAATACTCCTGCTGCTAGGCCTCATGATCCCAGAAACCCTCTATGCCTGGGGACCGGGAGCTCACATGAGCTACGCCCTGAGTGTTTTGGAGCAGTTAAAAAGCCTACACCCTCAAATTGCTAGTCTTTTGGGGACCAATCCCCAGGTTTTTCTCTACGGCACAATTGCCGCTGATATTATTTTGGGAAAAAAATATGCTGGAGAACTCTACCATTGCCACAACTGGAAGGTAGCCTTTGATCTTTTAGACAAAGCCCAAACAGACCGAGAAAAAACTTTTATCTACGGCTACCTAAGCCATCTAGCAGTAGATACCGTTGCCCATAACTTTTATGTCCCCTATAAAATTATCTTTAGTTACAAACACCGCACCCTTAAACATACTTATTGGGAAATGCGTTTTGACGAAAAAATGGACCCCAAAGTTTGGCAGACCTTAGGAGAACTCAGCGAATCTGAATACTTAGATCTAGATGATTTTTTGCAAAGCCATCTCAAAAGGACATTATTTAGCTTTAAAACCAATAAGAGAATTTTTAATAGCCTGCTTCTTTTGCAAAGAATGAAACGCTGGAGAAGAGCCAGCGAATTACTCTCTAAGCGTTCGATTTATGAACTTAAAATAAGTGAGGTTGAGGAATTTAAAAAACTCTGTCTCGAAGTAGTCATTGAATTTTTAAAAAACCCTAAAAAATCCCGCGTTCTTAGAGCTGATCCTTCAGGAAAACTAAAACTACTCTATGCTAAAGAAATCGTCCAGGACCTCAAACGCTACCAAAGACTAGACTTAATCAACGAAGAAAAAACCAATCAATTAATTACAAAAATAAGAACTAGTTTTAAAGAAGGACTCTATCAACCGGTGGATTTGCCCCTAATCACTGATGCTATTTAAGCTTTGTTAAGGTTTTTTAAGCCTTTCCATCACCTTTTGTAAATCTTCCCATACCACTTTTTTCATCGAAGCATTGCGCAACAAAAAAGCCGGGTGATAAGTAGCCATCAAATCAATACTCTCTAAATCCAGAGCTGTTTCAAACTTAGCTTTCACCGTCAAATTAGGCCACTTTAATAAAGACCCCCTACGCCTTCCAATAGGTTCATCACTTAATAATAAGGCCTGCATAGCATAAGTACCCAAGGCTACGATGACCTTAGGCTTAATGACTTCAATTTGTTTAAGTAAAAAAGGTTCACAAGTTTCTACTTCATCAGGAGCAGGATTACGATTTTCTGGAGGACGACACTTAATGACATTGGCAATGTAAACCTCCGAACGAGTATAGCCCATGGCTTCAATCATTTTAGTTAAAAGCTGGCCTGCCCTACCCACAAAAGGTTCTCCTTTCTTATCCTCATCCCTACCTGGGGCTTCACCAATAAACATAAGCTCAGCCTTAGGATTACCCACACCAAAGACTAAGTTGGTTCTTGTCTTAGCCAGACGACAACGCTGACAATCTCCTAATTCTTTTTTTATACCCTCTAAATGATAAGCTAAGTCCTTGACCATGAAGCTGCTTTCCTCCTTTTTAGACTGCTGGGGATTGCTTTTTTGGGGCTCGTGCCCTAAAAAAAATTCTTGGTAACCCGCCAATTGCAAGGCCTGTAATTTTTGCTTTAATAAAGACATCCATCGCTTATTAAAAAGATCCTCCTTGCTCCGACAAGGCTTTTTTCTTTAAAAGTCTCTTATGCTTAAAAAACCAAGCAAAAACATCGCCCTTTTTGGAGGATCCTTTGATCCACCCCATTTAGGACACATGGCTGTTGTCCTATACCTACTAAAAAATTATGACGAAGTCTGGATACTTCCCAACTATCAACACGCCTTTAAAAATCAACAAAGTCCTTTTAAAGACCGACTCAAAATGTGCAAAATCAGCTTTAAGGACTTTTCTAAAGTCAAAATTTTGGATTTAGAAAAAAACCTAAGTGGCTATACCATTGACACGGTAAGAGCCTTAAAGGAGGCCTACCCTCAAGCAAAGTTTACTTGGATTTTAGGCAGTGATCTTTTGAAAGAAGTGGATCAATGGAAAGAAGCCAAGACTTTAAAAAAATTAATTAAGTTTGAAAAACTAGCCCGTGCCCCTCAAATGCTTTCTGATTTTCCCCCTTTAAGTTCCACTCAAGTACGAGAAAAGGCCAAAAAAAAAGAAAGTCTAGAAAATTTAGTTGTCCCCACTATAGAAGCTTATATAAGACAGAAAAAACTCTATCAAAACCCCAAAACAAAGAATCAACCATGAAAATTGACAAAGTCTTACTAGTCTATAACAAACCCCGCTATCAGCTCCATGTCTTAGAAAAGCGCGATCCTTTTTATATTAAACTCTTAAAACAAAAGCATCAAAGCGCTGCCATGTGGAAACCTATTTATGAAGCCCACCAAGCTAGTCTAGAAAGCGCTTATCGCACCTTAGAATTATTGGGTTTAGAAGTACAAAGCTCTTACCGAAAAGACTTAAAAAAATGTCCTAAGGTCGACTTAATTGTCACGATAGGTGGAGATGGGACTTTTTTAGAAACTAGTCATTTGGTTGAACAATCTGTCTTATTAGGACTTAATGCCGCTCCTAATGACTCAACAGGAGCTCTTTGTCGTGCTACTAAAGAAACTTTTTTAAGTGTCCTTGTAGATTTAATGACCGACCAATTAAAAGCTAAAAAAATCCCCAGATTAAAAATTAAATTAGGTAAAAAGATCCTGCCCTATAAAATCCTTAACGAAGTCCTATTTGCTAACACCAGCCCCGGTGGGACTAGTCGCTATCAAATCCAAATTGGCAAAGAAAAAGAAGAACATAAAAGTTCTGGCCTTTGGGTAGCAACAGGTACCGGCAGTACAGCTGCTATTTCTTCTGCAGGAGGAAAAAAACGCCCGGTGGATGATCCTAATTTTCAATACCTAGTACGCGAACCCCTAGAAATTAAAAAAAATCAATTTAAATTAAAAAAAGGTCTTTTGAATAAAAAACAAAAGTTAATTCTTGTCCCTACCATGCGTCAAAGCGCACTCTATATGGATGGTAACTACGAAGTCCCTGTCCCTTATGGAGAACGAGTAGAAATCAGTAATACAGGTAAAAGTCTGAAAGCTATTTTATAAAGCTACTTACCCATCTGCAATAGAACCTCAGTGGCAATTTCTTCAATTGCCTTACCTGTCACATCAATGACCGGCGGGCTACCTAGTTCGTCAAAAATCTGTCGGCAGTACTTAAGCTCCTCTCCAATCCGCTCAAAGCTAGCGTATTCTTCGCTCAAAGGCCTACCTAACTTCATTAAACGACTCTCCCTAAGCTCTACTAATTTAGAAGGATTAATCGTTAAACCCACTAAGCTACCCCTAGGCAAAGAAGCCAACTCTTTAGGAATAGGAACTCCTCTTACAATGGGCACATTAGCTACTTTATAGCCACGATAAGAAAGATAAATGCTTAAAGGAGTCTTAGAAGTGCGAGAAATCCCAACCAAGACCAAGTCAGCTTCATGCAAAGTATCCAAACCCATCCCATCGTCGTGCTTAACCGTAAACTCAATGGACTCCTGACGCTTAAAATACTCAGCTGTTTGTTTATATTTTAAACCTGGCTCGCTGCTAGGAGAGGTATGAAAAAAATTACTAAAAACATCCATCACCGGTCCCATCAAATCAACAGCCACTACCTTATGTTGATCGGCTACCTCGGCAAACTGTTGACGAAGCTCTTTGCCTACAAAAGTAAAAAGAATAATCGCATGCTTACGCTTAGCTTCTTGAACCACGGCCTCGATACGCTCTAAATCTCGGGTATGGGGTTTGCGTACGATACTAACGTTTTCTACTTTAAACTGTCTCATAGCGGCAAAGGCCACATTCATAGCCATTTCACCAGTGACATCACTGACTGCAAAAACTTGATAACTTTCTTTCATAGGTATTCCTTATTGATAACATATGGATTGAGTTAACGAACCAAACTTAAAGCTTCCTTAGAGTCTTGAGGAATCTCAAGGCTCTTCTCCTCTCCTTGTCCTACAAGCTTTTCCATTTGTCCCGAAAAACGATCTAAACGTTTGTTAGCCTCTTCCCAAGCTCCTTGGGCATTTCCCAGATGCAAACCTGTCTTACGCAAGGCTTCTTCTAATTTAATTAAATCTCTAGACAAACGACTGAGTTTTTCCAAAATCTCTCGGGATTGTTTTTCGATACGCATCCCCTTAAGTCCTAAGGCCAAGGTGTTTAAGTAGACATAAAAGGTATTAGGACTGACGGGCAGGACCCGCTTTTTAAAACAAAAATCCCTTAAGCGGTGTTCTGTAGCACTAGCTGCTCCCATTTCGTCCCGGATTAAAATTTCGTAATAGACATTTTCTGCTGGGATATACATCAAGGCAAAGTCATAGGTACCTTCATTAGGGCGTATGTATTTGTTATGAATACTTTCCACATGCTTTTTAACATCGTTGACAAAGTTCTTTTTAGCTTCGTTTTTTTCTTCTTGAGACTCAGCCTTAAGATAACGACTAAAATTTTCTAGGGGAAACTTAGCATCCACACTTACCAAACGCTCTCCCTGGCGAATAATGGCATCTACTTTTTCTTGGTTAGAAAAGGCATATTGCAAAGTAAAAGCATCCGGTGGCAAGACTTGGCTAAGCAATTGCTCTAAAAGCATCTCCCCAAAATTACCCCTAAGTTTAGGACTTTTAAAAATCTCTTTAAAATCACTAAAATCTCTTTTAAGTCCCCTAAGTTCTTCGTGACTTTCTTGGAGCGAGCCCAGTTGTTTTTGTAATTCTCCAATAACCTTAGCAGCTCGGTCTAAGCGTTCGCCGACATTTTTATGGCCTTCGTTTAAAAGCCCAGCGGAACTAGTAAGACCTTCGTTGACTCTACTATTAAGGTCAGAAATTTGTTTTTGTAGGAGGCTGGCGCTGGATTCCAAGTGGGCACGCATTTGCTCCCGCAAACCCTCCACCTGCTGGCCCATGAGCTGTAAACTATCCTGTCCTGGAGACAGACGAACAAGCTGGTCCTGGTGATGCTTACGCTCCCAAAAGAGGTAAAGAATTAATAATACCAAAACCAGGCTAAGGATGATGATCTCCCAAAACATGGCCTAGATCTAAGGCAAGTGGCGAGAGAATGCAAGAGGACTCCATAGCCTTATGATTATATAAAGATTTAAAAATTAGGCCCTTAGAAAAAAGAAAAGAAAAAAAATCCCCTTGCATAAGGCTTAAAATAAATTGAATGATTAAGAGATGAAAGCTGCTATTAAAATCTACACCACGGGCTATTGTCCCTTTTGCGATGCCGCCAAGGCTCTTTTAGAGGCTAGAGGCCTGGACTTTGAAGAAATTGACGTGAGTGATCCCCGCAAAAAAATGGAACTCATGGAAAAAACCGGCTGGCGCACGGTGCCGCAGATTTTTATTAAGGATCAATTAATAGGTGGCTACCAGGAGCTAGCCCAGCTAGACGCTAAGGGTGACTTGGTTTAAAGAAACCTAGCCCATCCTACCACGGCCCATGCCTTGTTGCTGCTTACCAATTTTGACAAGGTCTGCCGCTGCCAAGCTGCCCGATTGGACCACTCGACCCAAGCCAGCCATCACACCTTCTAAGACTTTAGCGCCACGACCTTCGTTACCTTTGACCAAATCCATGGCACTGGCAAACATCTGATTGCTTCGTTGATTTCTAGCTTGAGCTTGCAGACGCATTTGCTCAAGCATGAGGTTATGGGCATGGGCGCGTTCTTCTTTAAGTCTTTCCAGGTTTTCTTTTTGAGCAAGACGTTTTTCTTCTGTGGCCTCGGTACGGGCTTCTTTTTCGAGGCCTGCAATTTCTTGATCAATGGTTTCAATTTCTTTTTGAAACTGATGAATTTTATCACTGCTGGCCTGCACCTCTCTTTGGAGCCTAGCTTGCTCGGCCTGAGCTGCTAGCTGAGCTTCTTGAGAGGCTTCATTAGAGTCTAATTGATCATCTCGCGCCGCAACTTCGCCTCCACGATCACCTTTAGAGGATTTTTTAGGTGTAGAAGCATCCTTGATCATTGTTTCTACTTCTTTACGATCCTCGTTTCTAGTCCTAACCTTATATTGTTTAGGCACTTTAGCTAAGAATTCTTTGTATTTTTCTTCTTTGATAGTCTCTAATCTACCAGTGGTCTTAGACTTAAGTTCCTTTAATTCTTTATTAAGGTCCTTTAATTTAGATACGGCAGCTTTTTGTTGTATAACAACTTTAGTTAAATTACCCTCAGCTAATTTTTTTTCGTCCTCACTTCCCGCAGATTTAACAGCTGCTTTTGCTAATTGTTCTGCTGTATTAAGCTGACGCAGGTCTTCCTCGGCCTGACCCACTTGTTGCTCTAGGCCAGCCTGTTTTTGATCAAAACCAGACAAGGAAGGATCCTCACTAATAATCTGACGCCAAGCCTTTTGCTGACCACCACCTGCCCAATATTTATCAAATTTCTCTTGGGCGATGTCTTTTCTATCATCTTCGGTCAAGGTAGTGACTTTATAGGGACCCAAGGCGACTTCTTCTTGGTATTCACCTAAGTCACTTAAGTCACCACGACTTAATGCTAAGTAGTGACCTGCGTCAGGTAGACCCTGACCAGCCTTATGAGCTGCATAAACAACGGCATCGTCTTCTGCTAATTGGTCTTTCTCTCCTCGGTTAGCAGAAGCATTATAGTAATCAGCATTTTCTTTTAATAACTTAGCCTTAGCCTGGGCCATATAAAGACCCTTTTCATGCTCAGCCGCATCTTGAACCACTTGAATATCTTGAGCCTTCTTAGGGCGAATACTCCTAGGAAGTCGGTCGATGGCCTCATTGGCTGCCTTTATAGCTTCTTGACCCGACTTACCAGTCGCTCCCACATCACGATATACCTGACGTAAAAGCGCCTCAGCCATATCAGGACTCCAATTGCCTTTAAGCTTAGAAGCTATTTCCTTTCTTTGGGCTTCTAGTTTTCCTCCATGGCCTTCTGACTTAAGCCCCTCATAAAGTTTGTCAGCTTCAGAAGTAGCAGGAGAAGCTTCTGGCTTTTCAGGCTCCTCGGCAGCAGGATTAGATAGAGCCTCTTGATAAGCTTTTTCTGCCTTTCCTATAAAAGTCCCCACAATTTTGGGCGCGACTTGGGGATCCCCGTTGGCTTCGTTATGCTTAGGCAATAAGCTATCATAAAAAGCAACCGTGCTTCTCTCCGTACCCGCCTCAGGCTCATAGGACTTAGCAATAAAGGCCATACGTTTGTCCGCCTCTTCAGCACTTAAACCTAAGGTATTGATAAAAGCATCTCGAACTTGATACTTCCTGATATCCTCCTGAAACTTGGCATAACGCTGATGCACTTCGTTTTCTAAAGGCTGTGACTTATCCCCGGCTCCCTCGGCAGCACCGGACTCATCGACTGGCTCTTCTCCCTTAGCAAGAGCGTCCCGTCTTGCTTCTTCCTGAGCCTTATCTGCTTCTAGCTCTGCCTTTCTTGCTTCTAATTCTTTAAGTCTCTCTCCCCGAGCGCCTTTCATAGCCTCATTATAATAATTATCGGAAGAGCCATCGCTAGAAGCGACTTCTTTGCCTTCATCCCCAAACAAAAACCGCATAATCCGACTACCACGCTTAGGTTTTGGCTGTTCGGGTACGTGGACTTGGCTGCTATCGACTTCTACTTCATTGACAGTCGCAGTTGGACTGGAAATTTGAGAATTGTTAATAGAGCTACTACCGCTACCTACGTTCACACCTGGCATAAAAGACTCCTTTAAAAATCAAAATACTTTCCAAAATACTTCTAAATCAAAGCTCCCGCTGAGGCCTCTCCATTGCCCCAAGAGGCTAGGTTTTTTCCCACCATCCAGGCCCTAAAGCCTAGTCCTTCTCCCACTTTTTTGGCTTCTTCTGAGGAAACCATTTTTCCCCGTTCTCCATAAATCTCATAACCACGGAGGGTTTGACCCCTTACCCTAATGGCTGGTCCCATCCCTGGCAAACCATCTTGAATCCAGGCTACCTCATGACTTTCCTCTCCTCCCGCTAGGACCAAAGGTGCATCATCTAAAGCATGACTGTCTTCATCACGACCTTCTCTTCTGGCATGGGCTCTTCTAATAAAACTATCATTGTCTTGTTCGTCAGCATGTCTAATCGCTTCTCTAAAACCACCAACCATGCTCTTTAAAGCTTTGCCTGCCAAACGCTCTGCCGTGGCTTCAGGAGACTCTTTAGTCATGGCCACTTCTCTTTTTTGAACACTCTCGGCTAAAGAAAAAGCGGCTTGAGCCACGACGGGAGCTTGACTAGAAGCTGTTGCTTGATCTCCCCCTTGTTTTTGACCGCCTTGATCACCGCTGTTAGAGCTTTTTTGCTGTCGAACTATCTTTTTGTCTGTAGCTGCTTCTTGCCCTTCTCCATCCTGGGCCAAAAGATCGCCAGCTTTTTTCTGATCTTCTTTTTTATCGGCCTTTTTATCAGGCTTAAGATTAGCCAAAAACTCCGAAGGCACCTTACCCTCTAACTCACTACGGCCTTTTTTAATTTGACCTTGCACCCTGGCCAATTGTTGGGTCAAAGCAGCGTGATCAGAGCCCTTAGCCTTGGCCAAGAGACCTTTTAATAAACCTTCCATTTGCAAAAGTCGGGCAAAGTTTTTTAACTGACCCGCTAATTGCTTTTGTTGCTGAGGGGTTAATTGATTTTGTGCCTGGGCAAAGGCATCAATCCCTTGAGCTTGTTTTTGACTTAAACTAGACTTGCCTGCTTGATTATAAGCCCAAGCATAAGCTTGCTCAGCCTTAGGCGCTTTGACTTCTGTCTTGTTATTGTTTTGGCTAGCCAATAACTTGGCTTGACCTTTTTCTAATTCAGCAAATCTTTTCTCGGTGCTTTGGGCTTCGGACCTAGCTTGCTGTTGAGACTGTTCGACCTGAGCTTTTTTATTTTCAGCTAAACGTTCTCCTCGATTCTGATTAGTCTCACTTTTTTCAGCTTGCTTTCTGGAATCTTTAATTTGGCTTTCAGCACCCCGCTCAACACTGTCGGTTACCTTGTTGTTATTATCCAACTGCATTTGCAAAGCGGTTTGCGTTTCTTGGACTTCTCCTGCCAAGGCCTTTAAGGCCTGCTGGGCTTCTTCTTTGGATCCAGCAAAAAACTCTGCCACAAATTTAGCGGCGTCTTTTAGATTAAGGCCTTCGTCCCCTCCTTCTTGAGGAGGCAAATAACCCTCTTCGCCAGAAGGGGGCACGCCCGACTGACCATCATCCATAGGAGGAAGCTGGGAAGAAGGCGTCGCTTGGGGGCCAGCACTGGGATCGATCGATGGCACTTAAAAAATCCTCTCTTGATAGGTTTGCTCTTATTTAAATATTCTACCAATAAAGATAGAAATTAGCTTTAATTGGTAAAGTAAATAAAATTAAAGAGTTAAAACACTTTATTAAAGCAATGCTTTAATAAACTATAGCTCTTTTAATCCTTGATTAACAGGATTGTGCTTGTATTATCGCCTTTTAGACAGGCTTAAGTTGCCTCCAAGCCCTCTAAAAAACTCAAGATTCTTTCTTGCAAAGCGGCAGAACTAGCCAAGACCCTAGAGGAGTGTAATTTGCCAAAACCCGAGCTTAATTGAGGACGCAAATGGGCTACGCGAGAGGCCTTTTCCTCTAAGCTTTTTCTAAAGTCTAAATCCTTTTCCGCCAGGTGCACCAAATGGGCCGCCACTCGTCTTTGGGCCGACTCTTGATGGCAAAGCAAAAGCATATCTCCACCGGCTCTTAAAAAGCGCTCGGCCGCTTCTTCTAAACCCCAATGATCCACAATACCCTGCATAAACAAATCATCCGATAGAATTAAGCCTTCATAAGCCATCCGCTGCCTTAAAAGGCCCTGTAATATTTTAGGACTCAAAGTAGCTGGGTAATCTGGGTCAAGAGCCTCATAAAGTACATGGGCCGTCATCAGCATCGAAATCCCCTCTTCAATGGCCTTAACAAAGGGAACAAACTCACAAGCCTCTAATTTTTCCTGACTCTTAGTAAGCTTAGGCAAAGTCAAATGACTGTCCTCTTTGGTATCACCATGCCCAGGAAAGTGCTTACCACAGCCTCGTACCCCTACGGCCTCCAAACCCTTCCACAATTCCAAAGCGGCCTTGGCTGCCTCCTCCGGCTTAGAGCCAAAGGCACGGTCGCCAATAATGGGGTTGCTAGCCTCGGAATGAACATCCAAAACAGGGGCGTAGTTAACATTAAAACCCACTAGTCTAAGCTCCTTAGCCATGGCCTGCCCCACGGCTTGCAAAAGGCTTAAATCCCCTCTAGCCCTGGCCAAATTAGCCAAGTCTAAACTAGGACCAAAACTAGTAAAGGGTTTGGGCAGACGAAAAACTCTTCCCCCTTCATGGTCCACAGAAATAATAGGTGTGGTGGAAGCTGATGCATAGAGCTGACGATTAAGCTCTCGCACTTGTTCCATGGACTCTACATTACGTTTAAAAAGGATCACTCCTCCTAAGTCCCAAGTTTTCAAAAAATTAAAGACGCTCTCGGAGGGTTCCAAGCCTTCAAAGCCTACGATTAATAAAGATCCAATTAGTTTTTTTAAATCTTGTGTATTCATGAATTTAAAACAAAAAAGTCCTGCTTAACGCTTTATTTTTTCTCTCAAGCCTTCTCCTAAAAAATTAAAACCCAAAACCGCCAACATAATCATCAAACCAG
>JAGRNM010000309.1 GCA_020440745.1 Deltaproteobacteria bacterium | reverse complement strand
ATGCCTTTATCAATCTTGAGATAATTTTTTTGAAGCTTGGGCTATAATAGAACCTGTTACAAAAGAAAAAAATAATCTTATCCATCAAGCCTTTGATGCTTTGATAATTTGCGGTCGGATTGTTTTGTTCTAACAAAAAAGTAATTCTTCTCTTAGTGGATTGGGTATTTCTACTTGGTGAGTTATCTTTTGGTATTCACGAAAACTTAATACATCCAGCCGACATACTTGGGCTCTTCGTTGTAGGTCGGCATTAATTTGTAGAATTAGGGGTCAAGTACAGAGTTGCGTAATTATTTAATATCCTCTATGCTAAAATTCAACTCTTAAACAAAAAAAGAAACCACCATGCCCAGACCGTATCGAATCCAATATCCAGGCGCCATTTATCACGTCATGAACCGTGGCCAAAACCGTCGTCCCGTTTTTAAAGACCCTGACGATTATCAATATTTTCTAAAACTATGCCAAAAATCCTGGGAACGCTGGGCACTAGAGATCTTTGCCTACTGTCTAATGCCTAATCATTATCATTTGTGCCTTCGCACTCCCCAAGGCAACCTTTCTCGTATTATGAGACATCTAGACGGCTTGTATACTCAAGCCTTCAATCGCCGTCATGGCCGTGATGGTCCGCTTTTTCGGGGACGTTACAAAGCTATCTTGGTGGAACAAGAAGAATATCTCTCTCAACTGGTCCGTTATATCCACCTCAATCCTATCAAAGCCAACTTGGCAGTTAGCCCTCAAGACTACGCTTATAGCAGCCATCGTTCTTATCTTAGTCTCAAAAAACCTCCTGCCTGGCTTAATGTGAACTTAGTTAGGGATAATTTTAAGGGTCGAAAAGCCTTTTCTCAATTTATAAATTCCTCTTCGGAAGATGGCTTAAGTAAAATTCTTAGCGCCAAACGGCTTCCGGTAATTTTGGGGACTAAAGACTTTGTTGAAAAAATTAAAAAGCTAGCACCTAAACCAACTCAAAATCATGTTCGCCTTCAAAGGCAGGAGTTAAGGCCCAGTCTTAGTAAAATTATTCAAGAAATGATGAAAGCCTATGGAGTCACCAAAGCAAAACTGGTGCAGGGTCTTCGCGGTCAAGAAAACGAGGCCAGAAAAGTTGCCATGTGGTTTGCCAAAGAATACGGGGACTTAAGTCATAGCCAAATTGCCAAGGTTTTTCAGGTAAAAAGTCCTGATACAGTGGGGTGGAGTTGTCGGCAAATTGACAAGAAAAAGACTGCTAATAAAGATCTGCAAAAAAGAATAAAAGCTATTTCAAAGGCAATAGTTGAATAATAATTACCTAACTCTGTACTTGACCCCTATTCTTATTATAAGCTTCCTGGTTGATCCTAACTTATCCTCTCGATAAAGGGAATATCATCAAAACCTTTATCAAAAGAAAAAATCTTTTTAATGCCACGAGATTTCATAAAGGCAGCATGGACCGCATCGCGGCTAGAGACTTTGGGATAAGCTAGAAGCAAGTTTTTAGCTTGGGCGATTTCTTTTTCTTTGACGCTAAAGACTTCATCAATAAAACTATACAAACAATCCCAGGTATTTTGCAGCCCTTCAGGATTTTTTAGACAATGATAGCGGTGGAGAATTTCTTGCAAGACTTCCGTGTTGGTCACTAACTTGGTTTTTTTGGAAATAAGTTTTTCTAAAGTAATCACTGTTTGGTAACGATTGGGATGCTCGCTACCCGTGTAATACATAGGAATATTAGAGTCGATAAAGACCATCAGCCAAAACGTCCTTTTTCTATTTCTGATAATACTTGGTCAATCTCTCCAATAGGATAATGGTACTTAGCAAATTTTCTTAAGTCCTTTAATTTTTTTTCTGGCCTTTTGGGAGAAATCTGAGAGGCAAAACTACGCAGTGCTTCGCGGGTCCATTCGCCCAAACTAAGACCCGCATCTTTTGCTAACTTTTGAAAACTAGCGTATTCTTGAGTTTCCATTAAGACTTGAAGACGTTTACTCATAAGGTGAGTATATAACACTCTTTATTGGAGT
>JAGRNM010000308.1 GCA_020440745.1 Deltaproteobacteria bacterium | reverse complement strand
CACCGCTGCCAAAAACTCTCCATTAAGCGTCAAAAAAAGCCCGGCAACCTCCACCAAACTCACCACCAAGCTTAAGGCGCTATGCACCGGATTTTTGGCCAAAACCACGCCTAAGGCGCTAGCTATTAAGACAATTGCTAAGATGGTAAATAATAAAGTCATGAATAAAAAAATTAAATGTTTAAATACACCACTGCCGTCACCACAAAATTAAGCAAAGCCAGCGGCAGCATTACCTTCCAACCCAAACTCATTAATTGGTCGTAACGAAAACGGGGCACGGTCCAACGCACCCAAATAAAAACCCAACAAAAAAACAAAATCTTTCCCAAAAAATTAATGGCCTGAACAGCCGCCGCCACAATCTGGGAACCCAAATCACCTAAAGCAAAAGGCCCTTGGGTGATTTGAAAAATCACTAAAGCCATGCCTACTAAAATAGCGGGAACGGCCAAACGGTATTTCTCTTGATCGCGAGCATCCCCAAAACGTACCTTGTTAGTCTTGCGGCGGAAGAGAAACCAACCAGCCAAAATAGAAAAAACTCCAAAACCTAAGACACCATAATGCAGCACCTGAGTGGCATGAGTACGCAAAAGCTCGGTACTCACAAAAGGCACCTGCCATCCTCCCAAAAAGAGTGTAGCCATGAGGGCGGAGGCAATCACCATGTGCACGTATTCGGCCATAAAAAAGAGGGCAAATTTTAAGCTGGAATATTCTGTGTGATAGCCAGCGACCAACTCGGCTTCGGCCTCCGCTAAGTCAAAGGGCGCCCGATTGGTCTCCGCAAAGGCACTGACCACAAAAAGGATAAAACCCAAAGGCTGGCGAATAAAGTTCCAGTTCCAAATTTCCGTGCCTTGAGCATCCACAATCACCGCCAAATCCAAAGACCCCGACAAAAGTAAGACCCCCAAGACGGACAAGCTTAAGGTCAACTCATAACTAATCATCTGAGCGCTAGCTCGCAAACCACCTAAGAGAGAATACTTATTATTAGAACCCCAACCCGCCAACATAGTGCCGTAAACCGCCAAAGAACCCACGGCAAAAAGATAAAGGATGCCGATATTGACACTTAGACCTTGTAGAGCAAAAGGACCGCTCTCTAAATTGAGCGGAGCGGCCCAAGGCAAGATAACGAAGGTCATGCTAGCGATCATCATGGCCAAAAACGGCGCCAAAGTATAAAGAAAACGATTGGCCTGGGTAGGCAAAATATCTTCTTTATACATTAATTTAAGCACGTCCGATAAAGAATGCAGCAAACCGCCTAAGCGAAAACCAGCAATCGAGGCACGGTTAGGCCCACGCCGATCCTGAATATAGGCCGAACCTTTGCGTTCTAACCAGATCAAAAAAGGCACGATCTGCATAATCACCGCAAAGGGAATCAAAATTTTTAAAATAGTCGCTAGCATAAACCCGTATTTGTAATTTTTAGTCTAAGCATCCGAGTAACCAACCCTATATCATTCCCCTCCTTTGTAAGGAGGGGGTAGGGGGAGGTAGAACTGGTTGGCTCAAATTTAAAAGCTTGGACACTACTAACACACTCTACCCCTCCCTAACCCTCCCCTTACAAAGGGGAGGGAAAAATACTATAGAAGCTTCTTCTACAATTCCTTCCCTTCCGCTCCCAAGTCCTTCCACTCCATGCCAAAAAATTCCTTCAACAAAGACCCTGCATTCACTCCATTAAAATCTTTTCCCAAAACTTCGGCTAAATGTTTCATCCACTGCCAAGCAGGTAGCATCTCGCCTTTTAGCTCAAGCGCTTTTTCAAAGGCCTGCACCCGCCTTGCATGGTTGGTAAAGCTCCCCCTCTGCTCGGCAAAAGTAGCTGTTGGCAAGACTAAATCGGCTATTTCAAGACTTTCGTCTTCGTTAGTGGCTAAAAGGATTAAATACTTAGGCTGAGCCTCTTTAATTTCTTCTACATCCTTGGGGCTTAAACGCTGCATAGCCACCACTACCTTGCCCAAAATTGAAACATCTTGAATAGGCTTCATACCCAAGTGCTCCACACCCGCACGGTTGGGGTTTTTACCGCCCTTA
>JAGRNM010000307.1 GCA_020440745.1 Deltaproteobacteria bacterium | reverse complement strand
TTTATGGACTTTTTTTGCAATCCAGGCATTGGGCGGGTTTGAGAGGTCGGCAGGGGATTTTACTTTCCCTTTTGGGCTTTGTAGCTATCTTATTTACTTTTTTGGGAGCAGACCATAGCCCCGTGACTCCCTTAGGGCCTTAATTTAAAGATCAGGCGTATAGAAAAATGAAACTCTTTGTCCTAGGTTTAAATCACGAAAAAGCCTCTTTAGAGGAAAGGGAGGCTTATGCCATCCCCGAAGAGAGGCAAGGGGACTTTTTGCGTCAGGCCTTAGAGATAGCCCATTTAGAAGAATTGGTTTTGCTCTCTACTTGTAACAGGGTGGAGCTTTATGGAGTAAGTCGCCATCCTCACTTAGCCTCCCAATCTTTATTAAAATTTTTACATGATTTTTTAAACCTAGATCAGTCGTCTTTGCAAAGGTCAGAAGAGCTCTTTTATTTTTATGAACAAGAAGAAGCCTTAAAACATGGTTTTGCGGTGGCTAGTTCCCTTAACTCGATGGTCTTAGGAGAACCGCAGATCTTGGGTCAGGTTAAGGCGGCCTATCATTTGTCTTGTGAACAAAAAACAGTAGGACGTTTGTTGCATAAATATTTTCATGAGGCCTTTAGGGTAGCTAAAGAGGTAAGGACCGAAACTTCTATTGGTGACCAACCCGTCTCTTTAAGCTTTTCTGCCGTGCGTTTAGCTAAGCAAATTTTTGGAGACCTCAAGGGTAGGCGTGCTTTAGTTTTAGGTGCTGGCAAAATGAGCGAGCTTACCTTAAAACACCTTAAGGCAGCGGGTTTAGAAAAAATTTATGTAGCTAATCGCAGCGAAGTAAGGGGACAAGACTTAGCAAATAAATTTGGTGGAGAGGCGATCCCTTTTGAAAACTTTGAGCGTTGGTTAAGAGATGTGGATTTAGTAATCAGCTCCACTAACGCCCCTTATTATTTAGTCGATGCAGAAAAACTAAAAGCGGTGCGCAATACTAAAAAAAGCTCGCCCCTATTTTTTATTGATTTAGCGGTGCCTAGAGACATTTCTCCTGATATTAATGAGCTTGCCAATGTTTTTCTCTACGACATGGATGATTTAGGTCAAATAGTGGCTGCCAACCAGAAAGAGCGTTTTAAGGAGGCTGAAGCAGGCATGAAGCGTGTAGAAACAGCAGCAGAAAATTTTAGAAAGGTTTTAATTAGCCTTGAGGCCGCACCCACTTTGGGAGAACTAAAAGACAAGTTTGAACAGCTTTCTCAGTTGGAATTGGCAAAGGCCTTAACCAAGCTTTCCCATCTAAAAGAAGAAGACCGGCAAGTAGTAGAGTCCTTGGCTCGTTCTATCGTTAATAAAGCCCTTCATGATCCTATGGTGGTTTTAAAAGAAGAGGATAGTCGGGGGCTAGTGGAGTCTTTAACTTTATTGCGGCGCCTGTTTCGTCTAGATGAAAAATTTTAATTGGATAGCTTATTAAAGGTCTATTGACACTTTCTAAGGCTTCTGGCTATGCGGCCAGTTATTTTATAAAAAAAATCAGGAGCAATCATGGCTTTAGTTTATTTTGAGAGACAATCCAAGACCGTCAGTGCCAATGCGGGTAATAACTTAAGACTCTTGGCCAAAAAAAACGGCGTTCAAATTTATCATGGTATTGATAAACTTTTGAACTGCCGAGGAAATGGTCTTTGTGGCACTTGTATGGTAGAGGTTTTTCCTGCCAAGCCCGAGTTTGTCAGTCCTCCCACCGCCATGGAAGAAAAAAAATTAAAAAACTATAATAACCCTAACCTACGTTTGGCCTGCCAAGTTAAAGTGCATGGCCCGATGAGGGTAAAGACCTATCCTGTAGAACTTTACGCCTCTTCCACCACCTCAGCCCCACCGGTAACTTTATGACATTTTCTATTCAAAAAATCGCCAACGACCACCGTGACCCACAATTTGACATTGCGCCTATTTTTTATGAGCGCTGGTCTCCTAGATCCATGTCGGGAGAGCTTTTAGATAAAGAAGAATTAATGTCTCTTTTTGAGGCTGCCCGTTGGGCTCCTTCTTCTTACAATAATCAACCTTGGCGTTT
>JAGRNM010000306.1 GCA_020440745.1 Deltaproteobacteria bacterium | reverse complement strand
AATTACCAAGTGTCCTGTTAAGGAAGCCTGGATAGCAATCTCCGCCGTTTCTTTATCACGAATCTCACCAATCATTACCACATCAGGATCTTGCCTAAGAATAGAACGTAAACCGGCAGCAAAGGTCAGATTAATCTTAGGGTTGACCTGGGTTTGGTTAATGCCAGGCAATTGGTATTCCACCGGATCTTCAACAGTAATAATCTTAACATCTGTATTGTTGATCTGACTAAGCATGGCATACAAGGTTGTTGTTTTACCTGAACCAGTAGGACCGGTGACCAAAATAATACCATGCTTATGATGGATTAGCTCATGCATTTTTTCTAAGTAAGTACCTGTTACACCAACCTCGGCTAAGTCCAAGACCACTTTGGATTTATCCAAAAGACGCATAACAACCGACTCACCAAAACTAGTGGGTAAGGTACTGACACGAATATCAATGTCTTTGCCGGCTAATTTAATGCGGATACGTCCGTCTTGGGGCAGTCGTTTTTCGGCAATATTAAGGTCAGCCATAATTTTGATACGACTGATGATGGAGTTTTGTGCCTTTTTGGGGGGATGCATAATATCATAAAGCACTCCATCAATTCTAAAACGAACCACTAAGTCTTTTTCAAAGGGCTCAATATGAATATCACTGGCTTTTTGTTTAACAGCCCTAAAGAGCAAGGAGTTGACTAACCTAATAATAGGAGCTTCGTCGTCCGATTCTAACAAGTCTTGGGCTTCCTCCCAATCTTGCTCCATAGATTCGCTTTCTTCATGTAAGTCACTAATGACAGAAGAATGAGTATCGGTCTGACGATTGTAGACAATATTAATTGCGTCAGTGATCTGGCTAAGAGAGGTTATTTTGGGTTCGATAGGCAGCTGATAGAGCAGACGTAAATCATCTAAAGCCTCCAAGTTAACCGGATCTGCCAAGGCCACTTCCACCCTATCCTCGTGCTTAACTAGAGGAATCACTTCATTTTTTTTAGCAAAGTTAATTGAGAGAGGCTCAATAACCTCATTTAAAATAGAATCGGGGTTGATTTCCTTTAGGTAAGGAATCCCTAATTGAATACTAACCGCTTTGAGAATATCTTCCTGACGTAAAAAGCGTAATTGGATTAAGGCCTCCCCTAATTTAAGACCCTTTTCTCTTTGCACCAAAAGGCCTTCTTCTAATTGGGCTTCTGTCAAAGAAGTATGCTCTAAGAGAATATTGCCTAAGCTTTTATCCAGCATAACAAAAAAGATTATAAATTAAAGTTGATCAGTCTCCAAGCACCTAAAAAGCTCTGCTCCTGCTTAAAACCAAAGGCTTCTTTCTTAAACGAGGAACCCCCTCTTTTGATTTTAATAAAAGATTTCTTCTTCAGTGTCCGCTTTTTTAGAGCTTTTCTGATTTCCAGAAGCATCTTTACCTGCTGCTCGAAGGAGCTCTTCGCTGGAATCATGATGACTAGAAGAATAACCCACGGGTGCTAGTCCTTTGTTTTTTCCGTTAGGATAGTCCCAATCCATACGCTGTACTTCTTTTTTAAATTCCAATAGATCCGCAGCATGGGAGCGAATAGCCTGATGAATTAACTTAGCCTGTCGTTTGCCATAGTTTTGCGAAATAAACATATTTCGTTCTTCGACTTTTCTTTGAAGAATCTTAGCATAGTCCTTAGTATCACTAATAATATAAGGCCGTACAAAAATGAGGATATTGGTCTTTACCTTAGCTGTCGTTTTTCTTTTAAATAAATGACCTAAGATAGGAATATCTCCTAAAAAGGGGATCTTAGTAGTCGTCATGGTGACCTTATCATCAATAAGACCTCCAATAACGATGGTTTGCTGGTCTTTAGCCGCCACGGTAGTTTCAACGCTACGCTTACTGGTAGAGGGCCCTAGAGAAGTCAAAACCGTATGACTGGCTCCAGGAATAACAGAAGTCATCTCTTGTTTGAGTTTTAAAACCACCATGTCTCCTGCATTGACTTGAGGAGTAACTTTTAAGGTAATACCTACGTCTTCTCGCACTACATTAAAGGTAGTATTTCCTCCCGTTGTTAAGGTTGTGCCAGAAGGGAAAGGTTGCTCA
>JAGRNM010000305.1 GCA_020440745.1 Deltaproteobacteria bacterium | reverse complement strand
CCTTAGCCTTTGTGTCTTGGCCCATTTGATTAATAATCTTTATGCGCTTTGGGTTAATGCATTAGTTTAATTTTTTTATAGGATCTTGCTATGGATGTTTTTTTGAGACCTGACTGTTTTGCCAGACTTTTTTTCTTATGGCTTGTTTTAATCTCTTTTCCACTCTTGGCCCATGAAGACACTGTTTATCAAGCACAAGAGATAGTGGTTGAAACTCCCAGTCTTTTGCCTGCTGCTTCCAAAAAAACTTATTCCAAAGATATCTTAGAACTTAGGCCCCACGTCACTATTAATCAGTTGTTGGAAGTGGTGCCAGGGCTCACGGTGATTCAACATGCGGGGGGAGGTAAGGCGACTCAGTATTATTTGCGAGGTTTTGATGCGGATCACGGTACTGATATTCGTTTTGAACTAGATGGCTTGCCCATTAATTTGGTCAGTCATGGACATGGGCAAGGTTTTACGGATCTTAATTTTATTATCCCTGAGTTAGTCGAGAGTCTAGAAACGGACAAAGGACCTTATCAAGCAGATCAAGGAGACTTTGCCACAGCAGGTAGCGTAGCTTTTAAGCTTAAAAAAGAAATAAAGGCCAATGAATTTGCGTTTTCGGGAGGTCGTTTTAATACTTGGCGGGGGTTAGGCTTGTGGGGTGATACTTGGGATAGACATGCTTTTTATTTTGCCAGTGAGGTTTATGCAACCGATGGTCCCTTTGAAAATGATGAAAACTTTTTAAAGCTCAATTTGTGGGGACGTGGTCATTTCCATCAAGGTAACTGGGAGACCACCTTGACGACTAGTTTTTATCAAGGAGATTGGAATGCTTCCGGACAAATTCCCTTACCTTTGGTAGAAAGTGGAGTGCTTAGTCGTTTTGGTAGTTTGGATCCTAGCGAAGGAGGACAGACTCGGCGTTTTCAGTTTTATGCAGAAAGCCAGTGGACCCCAAGCGATCGTCAGCAATTAAAGATTCTTCCTTATTATTATCATTATGACTTTAATCTTTTTTCTAATTTTACTTTCTTTTTAGAAGATCCTGTTAACGGAGATCAGATCGAACAGCGAGACGATCGGGAAGTTTTTGGCTTGAAGTTGGATTATGAGCGAATAGATGAATGGAAAAAAGTGACGTTTAAAAGTCGTATGGGTGGTGGTTTTAGACTAGATTGGATTACTAACTCTCTTAATCATACGGTAGAGCGAGAGTTTTTATCCAGTATGGTCTCTAATCACATTCGGCAACTCAACCCTTACTTTTTTTTAGAAGAAGACTTTCAATTGACCAGTTGGTTTAGGCTAGTGGCAGGTTTGCGTTGGGATAGTATCTATCTAAAAGTAGAAGACCTTTTGGATCAGGGGGTGGAAGGCTCTCATTTTGGTCAGATTTGGCAGCCCAAATTATCGATGATTTTTTCTCCTCATCAGAAGCTAGATGTCTTTTTAAATTTTGGCCGAGGCTTTCATTCTAATGACGCTAGAGGGGTGGTGGATCCTGTGCAGTCGGCTAGTCTTTTTGCTGGAGCCTGGGGTGGAGAATTAGGTTTTAGGCTTAAGCCTAAGCCAGGATTGGAGGTTTCGGTAGCAGCTTGGCTTTTGCATTTGGAAAGTGAGTTGGTTTTTGTAGGGGATGCGGGAACCACCGAGCCCAGCGACGCTAGCTTAAGGACAGGTGTCGAGACGGAAGTGAGTTGGAAGATTTTGCCTTGGCTTTGGGCCTATGGCAATTTTACTTGGACTCATGGCCAGCTTTTGGGGGTGCCTAGCGGTTTGGATGCCATTGCTTTAGCTCCTTCTTGGACTTTGGGTGCTGGTTTGTCAGCGGATCATTCCAGTGGGTTTTATGGAAGTCTTAGCTTGGATGCTATCGGGGATCGCCCAGCTAACGAAGATAACTCACTTAGGGCAGAAGGCTTTATGATTTGGAACTTGATGGCCGGTTATCGTTTTAAAAATTTAAAGATTTTTCCTAATCCCGAGAGCCGCTTAGCCTTACAAGTGGATGTGATTAACCTTTTTAATGCACATTATCGTTCGGCTCAGTTTGCGACTACCTCCAGACCAGTGGCAGGGGGAGCAGTGGTGGATGATATTCACTTTA
>JAGRNM010000304.1 GCA_020440745.1 Deltaproteobacteria bacterium | reverse complement strand
AAAAAGAACCCAAGAGCATCCCTACTAGAGAACCAATTAAAAAAATCGGCACACCTACGATCAAACCAATCAAACCACCAATAAAGGCGGCAATTAAACCACCGTTGGAGACTTTAAATTTCTTAGCCCCAAAAGTCCCTACCAAAAATTCTAAAATCTCAGCCAAAGCAGCAATCAAAACCAAAACCCCTACAACCGAAAAAAGGCTAGCTTCCCCTTGCTGAAAAGGAAAAAAAATCCCGTATAAAAGAGCCCCAGCCGCTAATAACCAAGTACCAGGAAGCCCTAAAAAAACCAGAAAAAAACTAAGTCCTGCCAATACTATTAATAAAATAAAAAATAGATGTTCCATAAGCGATTTAAAGTAAGGCTAGTTGTTTAACTGGGGCAAAAGTTTTTCGGTGCAAAGGCGTGATCCCATATTGACTCAAAGCCTCTCGGTGCTGCTTGGTGCCATAGCCTTTGTGTTTAGCAAAACCAAATTGCGGATAATGGGCTTCCTGAGAAGTCATCCATCGATCTCTAGTCACCTTAGCCAATATAGAAGCCGCCGCAATCGAGGCCGACCGACTATCTCCCTGAATCAAAGGTCTTTGGGGTAATTTAGTTTTTCTTAAAGCTATTTTACCATCAATTAAAAGAGCCTGAGGCTTAGGAGAAAGCTTTTCTACCGCCTGTTGCATAGCTTTTAAAGAAGCCTCTAAGATATTAATCCTGTCAATTTCCTCCACACTGACAAAAACTACAGCATGGGCTAAAGCCTTTTCCTGAATCTTAGGAAAAAGCTCTTCTCTTTGTTGAGCAGAAAGTTTTTTAGAATCATTAATACCAGGCAGGGAAAAATCCAAAGGCAAGATCACGGCAGCTGCCGCTACTGGACCGGCTAAACAACCACGTCCCACTTCATCCACCCCAGCAACTAATTCCAGGCCCTGATTCCAAAATTCTCGTTCAAAAGCCAACCAATCCATAAACAATGGATTAGAACTTTAGAGAGCCCTTGTCATTAAATAATCGAAACAGGATAAAGAGACTTCAAGTGCGATTAAGCTTCTTTAGAGGTAGATTTTGCTTCTTTTTGACGGACGTCTACCGTTGCAATACGAGCTTTTTTACCGGACAAGTCTCGCAAGTAATAAAGCTTAGCACGACGTACCTTGCCTACTGTGACTTTTTCTATTTTTTCGATAAAAGGAGCATGAAGAGGGAAAACTCTTTCTACACCAATACCTTGACTAACCTTACGCACAGTAAAACTAGAAGAAATACCATTACTATGGCGGCCAATGACTAGGCCTTCAAAGATCTGAACACGTTCTTTATTACCTTCTTTAATTCGACAATGTATCTTAAGAGTATCGCCGGATTTAAAATCAGGTAGGTCGGTTTTGATCTGGGCTTGGTTAAAATCTTGTAAAGCGTTCATTTTAAAATTTCCTTTAATTAAATTTTGCTTCTTACTTAGCTCCCTAAGAGCCTGTCTAAAATTATCGCTACCGCCGCCCTAACCGACAAGTGATTGTAAGAACCATCACCGCCACCCCGGATGGGCTCTAAAAAATCCTGGGCCTGCTGTAAAAGCTCTTCCGTCATGCCCCAGCCTGTCCCAAAGAGTAAGAGAACAGGATCTTGCAAACCAGAGAGCTGTTGACGGAATTCTTTAAAAGAAATCCGCCCTTCTCCCTCTTTGGCCGAAGTAGCCACAAGGCGGGGCTCTTTACCGGTTTGCTCCTTAATTGTCAATTGCACTTGGGCTAGATCTTCTATCAAATCCACAATCTCAAAGGCCTGCTTTCTAGTCTCATTGAGTTCTCCCCCAGGACCTTTGAGCCAATGGTCCATAATGCGCTGGGCTAGCTTACGCTGGCTTTCCACCGGACAAACCACAAAATAGCCGGTCAATCCATAGGTCTTAGCTGCCCTAGCAATGTCATGTAAGTCCATAGGTGTAATGGAAGTACAGACCTCCTCACCATGGGCATTGGTGACCGGATAGTGGATCAGAGCAAGGTAAATTGGAGGATGGTTAGCCTTTTTTGTCATTGTTAAATTATAAAGCTTTGATTTAACTTTTTTTAATAATTATTTATTTTTTATAATATTTTTATTTATTAA
>JAGRNM010000303.1 GCA_020440745.1 Deltaproteobacteria bacterium | reverse complement strand
AAACTTACCCAATTACCTAACCCTAGGACGGATTGTTCTTATTCCTGTGGTTCTGATGCTTTTGGCAGAAATTGATCCCCTGATAGAGAGCCAATCAAACTTTTGGTATGGTCTTCTAGCTGCTTTAATTTTTATTATCGCTGGAGTTAGCGACCTCGTCGATGGCTACTATGCCCGCAAATATAAGATTAACTCTGCCTTTGGAAAATACTTCGATCCTTTAGCGGACAAACTCATGGTACTAACTGTGATGATTATGTTGATGGATTTAGATCGTTTGGCACCTTGGGTTGTGATTTTATTTTTAATGAGAGAAGTAAGCATCACTGCTCTAAGAGGCGTCGCCAGCGCAGAAGGACTCACCATGGCAGCCGACCAATGGGGTAAGAAAAAAACTTTGCTACAAAACATAGCCTTGCCAGGACTTATGTTAAACCGCGACACTTTTTTAGGTTTTTTTGATCCCAGAGTTTTTGGAGAAGTTATTTTGTATGCCGCCTTGATTGTAGCCGTCGCTTCTGGACTCCATTATCTTTATCGTTTTAGTCTCTTAGTCTTAAGAAAAACCTAAGCTAATAAATAGGGAGAAACCATCCAATGGATCTTAGCCTGGGACTTAATAGGGTCATAATCCAAAAAAATGCTGCTTCCCCTACTCAAGTCAAAGGCTGGCTTTTTTTCCTGCCAAAGCAAATTAGAAAGAAAATAACCCAAGGCAGGCTGGTGACTGACCAAGGCTAAGATCTCTTGAGTCTGAGTATTTTCCCTTAAAAGGCTAGCTTCTATTTCGCTAACAGAGACTCCAGGCCTTAACCAAGAGACCTCTTCCACAGGTAAAGACCAAAGCTTATTAAGGATTTCGGCAGTTTCTAAGGCCCTTCTGGCCGGACTGCTGAGTAGACGATGGGGGATGACTTTTTGTAATTTCAAAAAATCCCTTACCTTAGCTAAGTCTTGCTTCCCCCCTTGACTTAAAGAAGGCCCCTTTTCATCGGGAGAAAAGTTTTGGATCTCTCCATGTCTAATGATTAATAATCGCATCTTTAAAACTTCATAAAAAATGACTAAAAAAGGCTCGCAAAGCCTGATAAGGAGAAAAAACAAAGGAGGCAAGTAATGGCAAGTATTAATTATCGCCCTATTGGCAAATCGGGCATCAAAGTAAGTGAATTTGCTTTGGGAGGCTGGACGACTTTTGGCGCTTCGGTAAGAGAAGAAAAAAAAGTCGACCACATCTTAAGCAAGGCCTTCGAAGCAGGGATTAATTTTTTTGACATGGCGGATGTCTATGCCAAGGGTGAGTGCGAAAAAAGCATGGGTAAGATTTTGAAAAAATTTCCCAGACAACACTTAGTCCTTTCTAGCAAAGTGTTTTTTCCCATTACTCAAGACCCCAATGACCAAGGCCTCTCCCGAAAACATATCATGGAGTCAATTCATAAGAGCTTAAAAAACATAGGAAGCGATTATCTAGATCTCTATTTTTGCCACCGTTATGACCCTCAAACTCCTTTAGAAGAAACAGTACGGGCCATGGATGACCTAATTCACCAAGGCAAAATCCTTTATTGGGGAACTAGTGAATGGTCAGCTCAACAATTAGAAGCAGTACAAAAACTCTGTGCTCAAAAAAATTATTATACTCCCATCGTGGAACAAGCCCAATACAGCTTAGTATGTCGAAAAAAATTTGAAGAAGAAATTCTTCCTGTTTTGGAAGACCACCAGCTAGGTAGTGTGACCTGGTCTCCCTTAGGAAGTGGAATTTTAACAGGCAAATACGACCAAGGCATTCCCCCTGATAGTCGACTAGGACAAATCACCTGGCTACAAGAAAGTTTTTATCAAGAAAAGATCTTAGAATCCGTCAAACAATTTAAAAAAATCGCCGAAGCACTAGGAGTCAGTCGCAGTCAATTAGCACTTGCTTGGACCAAAGCACAAAAAGGCGTTACAAGCGTGATTCTTGGAGTCACCCAACTAGAACAATTAGAAGAAAACTTAAAGGCCCTAGAAATCTCCTTAAATCCTAAAACCGACACGGACTTAAGAGAAATCTTTAAAGCCTTCTAGCTCTTTTTTAAGCTTTTTTCTTATCCATTATTAATATTTAAAATTTTATT
>JAGRNM010000302.1 GCA_020440745.1 Deltaproteobacteria bacterium | reverse complement strand
TAATCCTGGCTTAGGTTCCCAATCCAGTCTCTTTGGTATTTTTTATTATCAGCTAGCCATTGTGATTTTTATTATGGTGGGCGGACCCTACCACTTTTTTGAGGCCTTAGGCCGTAGTTTAGAGGCAGTCCCTATTTGGGAGTTTCCCAAGATTAACCCTGGATGGGGAGAACTTCTGACTATTTTTTATACCTTAACTGGCCAAATTTTCTTGATTGCCTTGCAGTTGGGGGCTCCCGTCTTGGTGGCTATTTTTATGACCGATATTATTTTAGGCCTGACCAACCGAATGGCTCCCATGGTCAATGTTTTTGAAATGGGCTTTAATATTAAGGGCTTTTTGGGAGTTTTAATGGTTTATCTTAGTTTGGAGCTAATTGTGGGGCAAATGCAGTTCTGGTTTGTTGACTACTTGCGTCATTTAGAGGAGATTGTTCGACTTTTTATGGGGTGAGCTTTCAATTTTTAAGGGTTTTTTTGGAGGTCTGGGCCGCAACTTTCTTTTGCTTTAGAGACGATAAAAGACAAGTAAGTTTTATTTAAAAAATAATCTATTTTGACAGGGAGTTTAACCCATGGTGGATCGCGTTAATCAAGAAAACCAAGAACATCGTCAAAACGAGACCCGTAATCAAAGGCGTTGGGACACTAACTTTGGCCGAGAAACCGGTAAAACAGGGCAGACAGGCCAAACCAATCAGACCCAGGGTCCGCAAGGTGAGCTTCCTCTCAATGCTCCTTGGGCTGCTGGAACGAGTGCTTCCACCCAGACTGCCTTGGGTGCTTCCTTTTCTCCTCCTAGTAGTGAGACTTTGGCCTTGGTCCAACAACTGCAAAGTCAGGGTCTAAGTGCTGACCAAATTATTCAAGAATTAACCAAACAACCTAGTCCTGGATTAAGCCAGCAAGAGGCCACTTATGCTGTGGGTAAGCCCCAGGCCTTAGGTCAGAGTTTTATGACTCAAGCTGGAATAGCGGGTACTTCTATGAGTAGTCAGGCCAATAACAATCCTTATTTTAACGATCCTAACTACCTCAATGATTATTTAGTGCAAAGTAATGCGGCTAGCGACTCTGCCAGCGAAGTACGTCAAACCAAAATGTCTAACGAAATGAAATCAGTTTGGACTCAAATCCGTATGATGATGATGAGCGGTAATCTAGCAGGTGCTTTATTATTATTATTACGATTTGAAGGTAGACAAAAACGTAAAGAGCAGCTTAACAGACTTGCTCAGCTACAGGATGTCAGTCAGGTTCGTAGCGGTCTTTATAATAAATTAGAGGCTAATCGGCCTCCTGATGCTGCCATGTTAGATCCTGAAAGTCCTGAGGATATGCAAGAGCTTAATGATCTTACTCGTAAGTATACCCAAAACAATATGTTGATTAACGAGCAGATCAAAAATGCTAAAGAGGCCTCAGATGTAGCAATGCAAGAGCTTAAACAAACAGAAGAACGTTACAGTACCTTAGCTAATTTGATTAATGGTCTTTTAGAGAAAATGAATCAGACCAATCAAAATATTGCTCGAGCTTAGTAATTAGTTGGATTTTTTTACTAGACCAGGGCTTTTCCCTTTCCCTTATGGAAAAAAGAAATTAAAGAAAAGTCATGGCGGATGAAAAGCAAAAAGCCCTTTGGCGGGCAGAATTTGAAGCCTACCTATCCAGGGTAGATTTGGAAGAGGCCAAAGCTGGATTAGAGGGTTTGTCGGCTAGATTAAGCCAAGCCCGTAGTTTAGCAGAGTTTTTAGAAGCCCCTAAACAATTGCTCTTTGACATGGCCCAAGAGGCCTACTTTAAATTTCAAGGAGGGCGCCTTAAAGAGGCAGAAGCTATTTTTAAAGGTTTAACCCTTTTTGAACCAAGCATTGCTTATTTTCACACTGCCTTGGGAACAGTCTATCAAAAGCAAAAACGCTATTTTGATGCTTTGGTAGAATTTACTTTAGCCTTAGAAATTGAACCTAAGGATGTGACGGCTCTTTGCAATCGAGCGGAGTCTTTCTTACAGTTTCCTGGTGGAGAAAACTTAGCTAAGGAAGACTTAGAAAAGCTTTTGGAAGTTGATCCTCAGGCTAAAAGTGCATGGGCTAAACGAGGTAAGCTCTTACAAAATAAGATTAATACCTTATTGGCTAAG
>JAGRNM010000301.1 GCA_020440745.1 Deltaproteobacteria bacterium | reverse complement strand
ACAAGCTTGGCATAACTATTGCTTATACTATTTGGCAGCACTCATTGATTTTCAAACATTGAGTATTTTACGATAAGGAAAAAAAAGGAGTTACCCCCATGAGCGTTTCGTTTAGCCAAGTAAGACAAGCGGCTGGTCTTAAACCTCTAGAAGGCCAAGTGCTTGAGCAAAAACCACGAACAAGACAGACCGGACGAGTCGAACTTTTTAGCGATGGTTATCAATTAAATAACCCTTCAGCAGACTTAAGAGCAGCCTTATCCGGCGCTCCTAGTGCAGCACGGCAGCGTGAGATAGCCTCCAAAAGACTAGAAGCTAATGAAGCTGCAAAAAATGAATTTAGAGAGGGGCTAGCCAGAGACTTTAATGCAGCCTCAAAGGAAAAGCCCAACCAAAAAGCACCCAAGGCTGAAGTAAAAAACACCTTGGATTTCTTATCTAAGGGAGGCGCTGACAAAAAACTTTATAAAGCTTACCAAGTAGCACAAAATGCCGTCAATGGTATCGGCAAAGAAGTAAGCCCAAAAGATTTAAAAAAATTAGAAACCACAAAAGATGACGGACGCCGCGGCAAATTAGCCACCAAAGCCTATGTTTCTTTGGGAGCTCAAAGAGAAAAAGCCGGCCGCTTGATTACTAACTTTCTTTTAGAAGCTGAAAAAGCTGGTGTCCCCCAGGGAGAAGCCAGAGCAGTAGCTAGAACCTTACACCGACAAGCCGAGGCTAAGCATCACTCTTCTCACCAAGAAGTAGAAGTAGCTGCCAACACCATCCCTAACCAAAGGCGACAAACAGAAGTCTTAGAGTTAGCAAGAGCCGATAAAAGAGGTCAGTTAACCCCTGGACAAGCTAAAATCCAAAAAGAAGTTTTAGAACTAGCCTCTGCTTAAAAATTTTTTTCCTTATCCCATATTCATCAAGGCCTCCGAGACTTTCCCCCCTCGGAGGCCTTTTTTTAATTTGTTTCTGATCTCCAACAAAACATTTTTCTAAAAAAAAATAGCCAGCCCTTAAAAAGAGCTGGCCATTAAATATTTTTTTTAAATAATTAAAATTTAATTAAAAGATTAATGATGGTCCCCATCACTATCTGCATGGTGATGAAAAGCGCCATTAATCAAACGATCCAATAAGTCAGAGACAATGGACTCCACGCCTAAGCTAGGATCCAATCCTTCCAAGAGCATTTGATAATTTAAACCAAAAAGTAAAGAAACCTCAGCACCATGATGTCCACCAATAGGATGGTCAAAGGTGAGCCCTTCACTATCCTTGGCCTTAAAAGCCCCGCTCACTTCAAAGTTAGTTTGAGTACTCCAATTAAAGCCAATCAGTGCAGCATCATCTACTGAATAAGCTCCTTCAATATAAAAAGCATTTCCGTTTTCATCTCCACTAAAGCTCAGAGTCCAATCGCAGTACTCTCCTAAAGCAACTGTCTGCCCTAGCAAAAGCTCAAACTCTTGCAAATCATCTTGACTAACAAAGTCCACGCTTTGCTCTAAATTTAAAATAACAGGCTCACTTGACTCACTTTCTTCACAGGCAAAGATCTCTAAGTCTTTAAAATAAAAAGACAGCTCCTGAATAAAATATTTAACCGTCGAATCATCGACGGTAGTTACCAATTCCTTTTGTCCTTCTGTATTAAGTGTGCCTGGCATACCATCGTTAAGATGACTAATCGTAGCCACATCCATACTTAGGTCGCTTATGACTTCTTCAGCCAAATTAGAACCACTACAAGCAGCCAAAGCTAAAACACTTAAACTTAAAAAATAAAAAAATAGATTTTTAAACTTCATGATTGATTCCTTTAATATCAATAGGGGTGAAATTAAAAATGAAAGCCAAAACTTAATAAAAAGCTAGCTTCCACATCGCTTAAAAGTCCCGTACGTTGGTCTTCTATAGTAACTTCAGGGACAAAATCCAAAGTATCCAACCAAGAGAACCTTGCCAGCAGGCTTAGATCAAAACGTTTCCACTCTAATAAAAATCCACTCACTTCATAAAGCTTGACCGAACCTGATTCAAAGGTATCGCTTTCTAAAAAAATTATCCCTTGCAAAGAAGAGATTAAACTCAATTGAGGAGTTGTCCTTCTAAGCAAAGGAAATTTAAAACCAAGCTCTAAGTTTAAAGTGGGATTAGTATTAGCATCT
>JAGRNM010000300.1 GCA_020440745.1 Deltaproteobacteria bacterium | reverse complement strand
TAAAGAAAAGAAAAGCAACCTAAGTTTAGACGAACGCCTGGCCAACTACATCATTGAAGGCAGCAAAGAAGGCCTAGTCGCTGATTTAGACTTAAAACTAAAAGAAGCCAAACCCTTAGCCATCATCAACGGCCCACTCATGGCCGGCATGGACGAGGTGGGCCGTCTTTTTAATAACAACGAATTAATCGTTGCCGAAGTCTTACAATCCGCCGAAGCCATGAAGGCCGCTGTGGCCCATCTAGAACCTTTGATGGAAAAGTCCGAAAGCTCCTCCCGCGGCAAAGTAGTCTTAGCCACCGTCAAAGGCGATGTGCACGACATCGGCAAAAACTTAGTCGACATTATATTAAGCAACAATGGTTTTACAGTCATTAACCTGGGCATCAAGATCCCGCCGGAACAATTAATTGCGGCCATTAAAGAACACAACCCCGACATTGTGGGCCTATCCGGCTTACTCGTCAAATCGGCTCAACAAATGGTCATCACTGCCGAAGACCTAGCCAAACACGGCATCCAAAAACCCATCTTAGTAGGCGGCGCCGCGCTGTCGCAAAAATTTACCGACAAAAAAATCGCCCGGGCCTACGAAGGCTTTGTCACTTACGCCCGTGACGCCATGAACGGCTTGGACTTGGCCAAACAAATTCAAGATCCCCATTTATTTACTCAATTAAAGAAAAGCGTCCTCAAGCGCCAACAAGAGGGAGATCAAGACTTAGACTATGTAGAGGTAGCTCTCCCTCAAAAAAACTCCCAAGAGCGCTCAAGCTCGGTAGAAGTTTTGCAAGAAGTCCCCCAAGCTCCTGATTGGCAACGCCATCTAATCAGCAACACACCGGTGGAACAAATCTGGGAATTTATTAATCCCCTCATGCTCTACAGCCGCCACCTAGGCCTCAAAGGCAAACACGCCAAACTCTTAGCCCAAGGCAATTTTAAAGAAGTACAAAACTTAGAAGGCGGCGCCAAGGCCATCCAAATTTGGGAAACCCTACAAGAATTAAAGACCACGGCCAAATCCGTCATCCAAGCCAAGGCGATCTATCAGTTTTTTCCGGCTTATTCGGAAGGCAACACCCTCTACGTCTTAGACTCCAAGAAAGAACAAGTATTGGGCTCTTGGAAATTTCCCCGACAAAGCAAAGACAAGCGCCTATGCCTAGCCGACTATTTGCAATCCCCTCCCCTTTGGCAAAAAGACAAACCCGACAACCTAGCCTTATTTGTAGTTACCGCGGGTTCGGAATACCAAAAACTCTCCCAAGAACTAAAAGAAAAAGGCGAATACCTAAAAAGCCACGCCCTAGCAGCCTTAGCCTTAGAGACCGCCGAGGCCTATGCCGAATACCTCCATTCCCGTCTCCGCAGCGCCTGGGGATTTGCTGATCCTTTAGACATGAAGATGATCGATCGCTTTCAAGCCAAGTATCGGGGCAAACGATACTCCTTTGGCTATCCAGCTTGTCCGGAACTTAAAGACCAAGAATTATTGTGGAAACTATTAAAGCCCCAAGAAATAGGAGTGAATCTTACCGAAGGTTTCATGATGGAGCCAGAGGCTAGCGTGTCGGCTTTGGTTTTTCATCACAACCAAGCCGAGTATTTTGGGGCAAATAAATAAAATGAATTTTTAGTTTAATTTAATAAAATTAATAAAATAGATAGAGCCATAGATTAACCCATTGTAAAGACAAGACGCACAATTTGTAGGCAGATATTTCCCTTTTCTTTTCAAGAGATAGAAGTTTTGTTAGCTCAATCATGATTATTCATTTTAAAAAAAAATCCATTTAGTTTAATATAAAAACAGAGGAGTGTTTGAGGGGCTTTTCTAATTTATAAAAAGCCTAAAGAGAGTTTTATACAAAAAGGGATAGGACTATAATGCCTTATACTTGCGTCAAGTTAAGCGTATTAATCTAAAAATCATCCCTTGATTCTTAAACCTCCCAGCTAAAGATGAAATCAGCTTTTAAGTAAGGCTGCCTAAGCAAGATTTTTTAAAACCGGGTAAGCAATTAAGGATATCCTATGGGAAGCTGGCTCACACGGTTAAAAACTTGGCTAGAAGGTGGACCCAAGCTCAAACCTTCCTTAGAGGCTAGTCTAAGAATTTTCTTACAAGAAGCCAAAGAGCACTCTATTCAAATCACACCCTCTTTAATAAGTCGCTGGGATTATTTTGAAAAATTAGAGTTTA
>JAGRNM010000002.1 GCA_020440745.1 Deltaproteobacteria bacterium | reverse complement strand
ATTTTAAAACAGGTGGATCTTTATAGATAAAAAATCTACGCGAGTCAAAGCGCTAAACAAGGAAATAAATCTTTTAAGCTATTTAATCGGCAGCACCATCATAGCACCCATAAAAAACAAACAGGGCTAAAGTCTTTTTTGAGCGCGCTTAAAAGCTTGAAGAAGAATTTTTATCAAGAGACAATTTAAGTCGGTTGATTTTTTTGTTTATGAATTAAATTAATGAAGCCCATTTAGAAAAAACAAAAAGAAAAAACAAAAAGCCTTTAGCTTTGTTTTTGTTCGGTCGAGTTCATGACGCAAAAAAAAGATTTTTTAACGCAGTTTTAAACTAAATTAATAAAAAAATTAATAAATATCAAAGAGTTATATTATAGATAGATGACGCGTATTTATTAATTTTTAACGCAAAGAAAAATTTTTTTAGCTGATGAGTGGTGAAGTTTTTCTAATAGATTTGGCCATCGTCATAGCTGGCGCTGTGTCTTTTACTTGCTTTATCCTCTAATTCCTCACCGAGGGCTTGGCCATTGGTAAAACTAATCAAGATAGAAGAGGCCATTCTAGAAAGGGTGGTGACCGCCTCAACGACACTTGGCAGACGGACTACATTATTGGCTTGGCTTGCTCCAGAAGCCCCAGAATGGCTTATTGGATTGGCCTCGATAAAGGACATGCCAATAGGAAAGGACATAGCCAAATAAGTGGTGGCTACTCCAGCCCACATAGCTTCAGCCAAGTAAATCCCCCAAGAAGTCTCAGGCTCGGCTTCTGCCATAGCATCAGGAACATAATCAGGAGCTACCTCCGGAAACATGGCGTTGACTTCTTGGAGTTTTTCTAAGCCATAGGCCAAAGAGTCAAATAAGGTCTCTTGTAATGCTTCATTAAGAGAAGCTTTTTCTTTTCCGCCTGTAGAAGCTGGGCTATCAAGATTTAAAGAAAGCTGGGCTCCAAAGTCCAAGGGCAATTGAGTTCCGCTACAAACCGTTACCCGAGGACCTCTTAGCTGGGTCCAACGCTCTTGGGCTTGCCGCCTGGCCTCTTGTCTTAAATTATCAAGGGTCTGTCCCCCGCGGTTACGAGCAAGCAAATAATAGTAAACTCCAAATACCGGAGCCCCAATACCAAAGGCAGCTCCTAAAAAGGCGGCTGTCCTAATCCAACCAGGCGTGCTGGCATAGCCGACCTTTTTAGCCTCCGCCACCCGATCTTTAGGCCACTCAGCATTTAAGGCTTTATGGTCTTTGAGAAGTCCCGCCTTAGCTTCCCTTAATTTATCTAATTGTTTTTGTAAGTCCTGCTTAGTCTGGGTGAGTTCTTCTATAGACACTTCATAGGGGTTTTTTACTTGAACCAAGCTAAGTTTAGGAGCCGCGTCCTTATTGACTTTAATAGAGGCCTCTTCAAAGACCTTACCACCCTTAAGCACTAAAAAGAGCCCTAGTCCCATTGATCCCACAAAAGCTAAAGCGGGCAGGTGAGCAAAAAATAAATTCCAACGAGCTGGACCCGCCCAGTCTTCTGCACAAACTCCTTCTTGGGCAGCCAGCCCTCTCATCTCTTGATAAACCAAGATCTCTAAACCCACCTGCCTCAGGTAACCCCCTCTGCCTAAAAGGGACAAACCAATATCCGTGGCGCCAGCGACCACGGCTCCAAAGGTAGCTCCGGTGCCAACTAGCTCCAGGCTATTTTCTGCAATATAGTTGGCTAATTGCTTGTACCAAGGAGATTCTTTTAGATTGTGTTTTAACCACTTTTCATACTGATCAAACTGAGTTTTATCATCAATAAAGTCAGCTAGCATGGTGCTTAGCTTAAAATCAGCATCCACTACTTTGTCTTGTAGTTCTTTAATCTCATGAAGCAAATCATCCCGCAGCTTTCCTTCATTAGTCTGCCTAAGCGCACCGCTAATGTAAAAATGACTGGGTTCTGACAAATCAGAAGAATGACGGCACATCAAAACCGCTGGCCCTTGGTTATAACCCTCAAAACCTCGATCCAAAATAGCCCGACGAGCAGCCTCTAAGCTGTCATAAGACTCTAGGTAGACAGCAGGGCTTTCTTCTAAGGGCCCCATCCCTGGCGCATTGGGATCTTCTGGACAAGCCTCGATAACCGACATTTGGCTTAATAAATCCTCTCTGTTTTTATCAACTCCCTGGACCATGGTGGTTTTTTTATTTTTTTATTAATTTAATTTAAAAATGTGTAAGTAGGGCCTTTTAAGGACTCTAAGAGTCATCGGTCTAAGTTTGCTTAAGTTGTGGATATTTTTATTAAGGTTTGCCCCGTCTTAAGGGATCTTCCTTGGCCTCTTTGTCTTTGCTCACAAGATTTTCTCGTACTATATTCCGGATCTCCCGAGCCTGTAGTAGGTGTCTATGCTCACTCTCCAATACTTGACGAGCACTGGCCTTGCCGCTGGCGACAAAGTCGATCTCCTCTGGCACAATAGAATCATTTTCCTTATCTAATAACCAAAGCTCCCCAGGGTCGGACAACTTGAGTTGTGCCAAGGCCAAGACAAGATCATCAAATTGTTGTCTAGTAAGCTCCCCCATCTCGCCATCGTAGGCTGAGTATTCATTTTCTAATCTGGCTAAATCAATACGCCAATCCAACCAATAGGAGTTTTCATAATACGAAAGAGCTCTAGCATGAATTAAACGATGCGCTAAGTTTTGCTCGACCATGACTTGTCCATGACGCTCTCGAATATAGTCTAAGAACTCCGCATTGGATAGGGGGGCGCCCCAACGCGACCTTTGCTGTATCGAGTACAGAGTAACGGCTAAGGACTGATCGGCATTTCTTTTAGATAAAAGAACCTCTATAGGACTTTGATCCAAGGAGACAAAATAACGGATATCGCTAATCCAGCCTTGGGCAATGCCTTTCAAAATAATCCTTAGTATCGTTCTAGTCCTGGGATAAACACCTGAGTCTAGCAAGATAAGATTGCGATAGAGCCTGTCTCCAGCCTCACTGCCAAAGAAAAAAGTTTCTAGTCTTTGCTGTCCTTCTAGACCCTCTTGCCGCCAAGCTTGACCACTAAAACGATTTAAGCGGCTGCGTTGGGCCATGGTTCTTTCATGGTAGCTTAAATCGTAGGGTATTTCTAAGGGATAAACCTCACTTAGATCGTGCACTTGTAGGGGACTGTTTAGGGTCAAAAGTTGATCCCCCATCCGGACAAAGAAAATCTCATTAAAGGGACCCTTGGTGGCCGCTAAAAGCTCAGGCCCTGCTGGATCTGAGCTTAAAGGATAAGTTTGCAAAGGGTAGGTGTAACCCAACCACTCTATTTGAAAAGCCCTTTCTGAAGCAGCTTCAGCAGGAAGAGCCCGTACTTCTAAGTAGCTTTGACTCCAATGATCAGGGCCTCGGCTTTCCATAAAGTTTTGTTCCCTTAAGGACTCTAAGAAAAGCTGGCTTAAGTCTTCTTGATAGCCCAGTTGTTCAAAAAACTCTGTCAAGGCCCCTTGGCATTGCCATAAGGAAGCCAAGGTTAATTGAAAATCATTAATCCTCTGTAAGGGAATCGCGACTAATCCCTGGGTCCCTGTTTGCTCCAAGGCCCAAGCCTGACCGGGAAAGAAAGTATCCAAGACAAGATAGCTTTGAGCACCGTTAAGCTCTGTATGAAAACTTATCTCCCGCCCATCCCAGGTTATCATTTCAGGCAGTCGGGAAGCGCGGGGGAGGCTTAGCTGTAAGCCGCTTTGGTAGTCTTGATAGACTTGCAGCTCAACTCCATCAGGGCTTATCTCGGTACCCGTGGGGACTAAGTTTAAGGTTGTTAAAGAAGCGTTAAAATCTTGGGGATTCCCTTTTAATTTTTCTGTAAAAAATTCATAGTGGCCCTGCCAGCCTTGGGCGGCTTCCATGAAGTCTTCTTTTTGCTCTTCAGAAGGAGCGGGAACCCGATAAAGGACTAAATCCTCGTTTTCTACTCTAGCTACATAAAATTCATTAGTTCCTCGCCCAGTCTGCCAAACAAAAAGGCCTTCCTCTGGGACAAAATAAATTGGAGGAGCCTTAAAACTACGCCAGCCTTCTGGTAAAATTACTGGCGGCTCCTCTCCATAGGCTACCAAAGATAGGTTTAAACCAGAGGGAAGC
Source organism: Deltaproteobacteria bacterium (assembly GCA_020440745.1). GTDB lineage: Bacteria > UBA10199 > UBA10199 > DSSB01 > DSSB01 > JAGRNM01. Next base: position 17,014 of record JAGRNM010000002.1, on the reverse strand, counting down.
TCAACCATGACTCCCCGTCTTAAAGCGTCTAAAGAGTCTAAAGGCTGACGCAAGATAGGTTCTTCCTCTAAAGCAAACTCTAAATCTTGCTCATAAGGAAGACTTACAACTTGAAAAGAGACCTCTTGAGTTTCTTGCCAAAGTTTAATCACCTCAGCAATAGCCTGACCCAAGGGGTTTTCTTGCTGAGCCGGTTCAAAGTCTAAAGGGCGGTTACGATAGTCCCACCAAGTCTGTAGTAAAGCAGGGTCTGAAACCATCCTAAGACTCAGCGGATAGTCTTGATCGTAGACAAAGAGGACCTCAGCTAGGGGACCTGTACCCCTTAAAAAGACTAAACCTGCCTGCTCTTCTTGTAAAAAATTCTCTGGACCCAAAGCCTGTCCTCCCCAAGTAAAGGCAAAGGGAAAGTCTCCATACTCCAAAAGTCTTACTAATAAACGGCCTTCTAAAAAACCAATTTTTACCTCTCTTTCAAACTCAAAAGGCCAAATTTCTTCTGCGTAATCCGTTAAAAGCCTAGTGTCATAATCGGGAAAAACCAAAAGCCCCCAAGCTTGGGCTTCAAGATGAGCTTCTCGCGCATCATCGCGCACTAAAGTCTCTTCTTCAAGCTCAACAGGTTCTAGACCAAGCCTGGACTCTCCTGCTTTTAAGCGATAAACACGCTCTTCTATCCTTAAGAAGTCTTCTCCAGACTCTGAGGAAAAATACTCAAACTCTACCGCGGCACTAGTTCCACCGGCTTCTTCACCCACTTCTAAGGGCACCACATGTCCTTGGGGAGCGTCCTCTCTAGGGGGCAAGTCTAAGAAATGGATCTGGTAACCCCCCTCTGAGTCGGGCAAACGCACATAATAATCTCTAGCAGTCCCATCCTGACTAAAAATATTTTTAGTCAAGACGATGGTACCTAAAGCCACAAGCAACAAGTAATGAGTATCCTCAGAGCCTTGACTAGGCTCAAATAAACCGGAAGTAGAAAATTTAGTTCTGTCACTAGGAGTCCAAAGCACTTCTCCAGGCTTAGGATCGGCAATAAAGTCCGCCTGTGGAACCATGGAAGGTTCTTGGAGCGCTTCACTAGACAAAGGCTCCTTTATGGGGGATGCTTCACAAAGGGAAAAATCCTGAGGCGAGTTTTTAATAGGACCCAGGTTCATATTAAAAAAAATTACTTTAATTTTTAAGAGGTCCTAAGATCATCGGAATATTAAAAGAAGAGTTGTGAGTTTTATTTTAAAAGAAAAAACTTTGCTCCTAGCAAAGAGTGAAGAACGCTACCTAATTAAAACAGGAAAGTTCTATTTTTTGATATGGGATTGCCCCTTGAAGTCAAGACTTCCTAATCAAGTGCAAAAAGAAGATTTAAAGCTTTAATGGCTACTCAAGCTTTAGTTTCTAATCCATTCCGTAATTTCTTTATCAAAAGTCCAAATAACAGCCGTAAAGGTAATCAGTGTCGCTCCACCCGCCATGCTCCCAAAAAACCTTAGCTTTGAAGCTTCTGCACTTGATCCCATACTATAAATGACGCCTAAAAAACCAACAAAGACCGAAGCAACACCGGTTCTCTCAATGCCATTAAGGGTCTCCTGTATTTCTGGCACACGCTCCACAGCTTGATCCAACCTTTGCTGGGCTACTTGGCAGACCTCAGGGCTACGTAAAAATTTAATCAGAGGATTATCTTCAGGCCTCCTCCCATCTTTCACTAATTGTGCAGCCTTAGCTTTAAAATCTTCCCCTGTGATAATCCTGGCTTGGACACGCTCGGCTTGCCCTTCTAGTCCTTCATCATCCATTCCATTTGCCGCAAGCGTAAGCCATTCTTCTAGTTTGATATCCTCTGGTACTCCGACCTCAGCAAGGGCGATATCAATAGCCTTTCTATGAAGTTTATTAGATGCAGGAACATCACCCTCCCAAATGTTAGGCACTGTTTCATGATTAATAGTTTCAACCCCGGCATAAAAAAGCTCAGGGACAATCAATTCACACTTACCGCCGCTAATAGGATCCGCCATTTAAAACCCCCTTTAAAAACTTAGTTTATTTCATTGGCTTATCGAGAGCTCATAAAAGATGTTGCTAATTTTGTTATTAGTTTTGTTATTTAATTAAAGAGCTCAACGTCTAAACTCGCGCCTGAGGGAGCCCCTTGAGGGGCGGTCTTCACGCAAACGCCCTCTTAGCTCACGACGTATGGCCTCGGCTCTTCCTAGATCTTCCTGATCAAGTCTTTCTCTAGCCTGGACTAAGTCTAAAAAGCTTTGTTCCAAGCTAGGAAGGGCCCCCGCATGATCGTGATCCCACTCTAGAGAATTACCGATTAATAATTCTAGATAACGAGCTGCCTCTTCAGGACTTAAAACTTCTGCCCGATCCAAAACAGCGCTTAAGTGCTGCCGCCAGGTAGGAAGGGTTCCCGACTCATAGTGACGCAAGCTAGACTCTTGTAAAAGATACTCCAAGTAGTCTCGACCGTTTCTTAATTGGGAAAGCCTCTCCCGCTGTTCGGCGTCCATCTCTGAAGAAAAGTCTCCTTCTACCGCTAAACGCAGACGCTGGAGTGTTTCTAAAAATCCCTCGTCATTAAAAGGAGCTCCATCCCTAGCCTGTAAGAGAGCACGGTCCAAACGAGCTAACCAATCAGAGCTAGGAGGTAAAACTCCCCAAGCTTGCATAAAGTCAAAGTAGGCCCAGTCTTGTAGTTCTCCACGAAGCGTGGCCTCGATTATACGATAGGCACTAGCAGCCAAGGCTCTTTCGTTGGCACGAGGAGAATCTACTAAGTTAAGGAAGTTTACTAAAGTCTCATAACGTTCAAGACCTATGGGATCCTCAAAAAAGGCTTGGGCTAAGTTTTCTAAGTGACCCTCTTGAAGGTCTAAACCCCTTCCTTCTAAAGCATGGAGTCTAGCCCTTAGGGCTATTTGACGCTCTCTATCAGAAAGCCCAACAGGAAGAAGACTAAGCTCTCCCGCCGCTCCTAGAATGAGTTCTAAACTATCAGTAGCATTGGCACAAAATACTTGGCCATCCCATTCCACTAGGACCATGGCCCTCAAAGGGCCTTCGCTGGGGCGAAGGACTCTTAATACTTCTCCCTCCATCTGTCTTTCTACCACATCTAAGGTGTAGACCTCACCCTCGACCTCTAAAGTAGGGATCTCACCTAGCCTAAGCTCCATACTATCATAGAACCAAGTTTGCTCTTGTTGAGGATCTAAAGTCCAAACATGAGCCTGGCTTAAGTTGTCTAGTAAAGTTGGCTGGATTAAAGGATCATTAAAAACTTCTAAGGCTTGGGCTAGGGTAGATCTCCAACCATGGACAGGAAAGACCCCTAAAGCACTAAAGAAGTTCTTAAAGCTTTGAGTTGGGGTTTGATGGGGCCTCCAGTCCTCGCCCCTTGGCAAGGCCTGAGCTAATTCTTCTTCTGCCCATACCTGACTGGCCAAAACCCCAAACACATCCCTTAACCAAGGATGATAAGTCTCTAACCTGGCCCAGTCCTCTTGGCTACGCAGTAAAAAGTATAAAACATCTCTTTGTTGGTCTAAGTCTCCTTGCCTTAGATTGGCCCTAATATTTTCTAAAGCTTGGCTGTCCTCGGGTAAAAGCCTCTCAAGGTAAGGGTCGGATAAGATCCTTTCCATTTCTCCTTCAAAAAAAGTCTCCCAACTAAAGCCTAAGCTCTCGGCCCAGGCAGGAAAGTCAAAGCCCGACTCTAGCTCGCGAGTATATAAGTCAGCGATTAAAGACCCAGCCAAGTCAAATAAACGGTGTTGGGAAGAATAATGAATGGAAGTAGGCACAGCCTTAAAAAAACTTCTTAAGTCTTCTGCTGTCCAATGTTCTTCTATTAAACCAGCCAATAGAAGTTTGACCAGACCCGCACCATGGGGAAGTCTTATTAGCTCCTTAAGCTCTTCATGAAGAGGTGTTTCCTCAGGCCCATAAGCCAAAGCCTCCAAACTTTCGGGTAAGACTTCTAAGTCAATGGCCTCACTTCCAAATAAGGCTAGGTGTAACTTAGCTAAAGTCTGAGCATCATCTCCCAAACCTAAATTGGCAAAGGGCTCAAGGTGGTCGGCAAAGATCTGATTTGTTAAAGTCTCTCTAGCCTCAGGAGACAAAAGAGAGATTTCTGCCTGAAGACGCTCTCTTAACTGACCTAAGTCCATGCCAGAGCCTAAGGCAGGTTGAGCCTCTAGGAGTAAGCCATGCTCTAAACTATGCCAAAGCCGATAGGCGGGAGTTGTGAGTTCTTTCACCTTTAAGTGGCCATAACGCCAATCAAGGTGCCAAACTCCTTGGAAAGGCTGTTGAAAAAATACATAAATCTCCGCCACTCCCGTGCCTATTTTAGGAGAGTACTCCGATGGTTCGGCCCGATACGTAAACTGAGTTGTCTCATCCTCCCCTACATGAACCAAGAGAGGAGTCCCTGTGTCAGGGTTCATTTCAATCACAATCCCCTCGGCTCGATTTTCGTAAGAAGGATCCAAGCCTATCGTTTTTTTCTCTAACTCTAGCCCAGATAGTCTTTCGTCAAATAAAGGAGCCAAGTCAGGACGATGACCCATAAAATTAATCAAAATCTCCCTAAGACGCTCGTTTCTTTCTTCTTCTGCTCTAGCCTGCCTCCTTAAAGCGCTTCTTACTTCTAGAGGGATCTTAGAAGATAGATCGTAATCCTTAGGATCCCTAGCAAAAGGACTACGAACGTAATCCCTTGAGGGGTGATCCCTAGGAATATTAAGCCGATAATCTTGGGTAGCCACCTGCAATAGGCCTCCGGCTAAGTGTCTCACCACAAAGCCATGCTCAGCTACCGGTTGATAACGTCCCCCCTCGTCCAAGGTATAAACCTCTACGCCCAACACCTCGTCTATTTTACCATACATCTGAGTCCTCACACGGATAAAATCGCCGTTGTTAAGGAGTATCTCGTGATGAATAATTTTACCAGAATCATAAGCCGGGTGTTTAGGAGGGACTGTCCCTACCACCCTACGTTCTACAGCCACCACTCTTCTGGCAGTCACAGCAGGCTTGGCCAAAGGCTGAGAGCTTGCTTGAGCGGCTCCGTCTAAAAGAACAACTTCTCCCGCTTCCCCCTGGCCTAAGCTTAGCTGAAACTCAACCACCCGTTCATTGGGACCTTGTCTTGTGATTTGATAAAGTCCAGGCTGACCACCTTCTACTAATTCTAAAGCAGCCCAACTGGTTTCTAGGGTACCATGGCGCTCGGAGTGCGCTTCCACCTGAATAATTTGCCAAGCTTCTTGCCCGTCTGGCTGAAGGTGAATTTCGTAGGAAGGAGAGGGCGCTTGCGAAACTGTTTGCAGGTGCAAGGTGACTTCACCCTCTTCTTTTCCTCTAGAAAACCAATAAAAAGCTAAAGTGGAAACCCCAGCCTGCAAAAGTCCGGTAATAGCTACAGGTACAAAGGCACTTTGTACCTCCAAATCCCGTCCCGAAGAAGAAGCGCTCACCGAGGCCAAAGCACTAGTAGAGGCATTGATCCATAAAGAGGAAGCCAAAGGAGCTGGTGTCAAGGCCGTCCAAGAATTTGAGAGGGCCAAATCATAGGAATCCGAGGTAAGAGATTCCTCACAAGAGGGAAAAACCTCCGGCTCATTAGCAGGAATAACAAGTTCTAAGACTTTCCCAAAATTAGAAAACTTTTTTGAAAAACTAGGGATCGGCATGATAAAAACCTAAGTATTTTTACTCATCGGTCCCTAATCCTTGAAGTTGCTAGAGTTTTTAGCTGGGGGTTACTTCTTCTTTCCTTCAAGTCGCTCTAGTTGAGCTTTGCGCTCCTTGCGCGCTTCCTCTCTTTTAGCACGAGCTTCTGCCTGTAAGCGCCGTCTTTCTTCTACAAGCCTACGCTCTTCTTGAATCACTCTAGCTTCAAGCGCTTGGGCAAAGTTTAAGTCTAGTTCTTCTTCTGAACGACGGCGAGGACCCTCCGGATGAAGTTGATCTCTGACTAAGGCCCTTAACTCACGATCAAAGTCACTTCGACTTAAGTTACTTCTTGCCCTTGATTGTTCAATAGACTCTAGGTCTCTACGCCAAGTAGGCCATGCTTCGCTTCGATAAAATCGGACTCTATCTTCACGCTCTAAAGTGTTTTCCAAATACTCACTGCTAGGAGCGTGAGAAGCTTCGGCTAGTTCTTCTAAGACAGCTAAAAATTCCCCATCATCTACCGGAGCCTGGACCATGCCATTATACAAAGCTTGGGTTAAACGATGGTGGATTTCGGTATCCAGTTGGTCCCCTAGTGTCTCTCTGGGTATCTGGGTCCAATCTTCTTCTAAGAGAACCTCTAGGTGTCTCGGATCTCTAATCTCTCCTACTGCAATAGATTGTATTAAACTTCTAGCTGCGACGGCGGCCTGTGTTTCATAAGCATCTTCATTCCTCATCCCTGCAATGTCCAAAAGCAAGCCATAGAGCCTAAGCCTACTTTCTTCTTCAAAAAAGAACGTCCCTAAATTTTCTAAGGCGTTTTCTTCATTTGGTAAAAGACCCATAGGCCTTAAGGCCTCTAAGCGTAAGCGAATCGCTTGGCGTCTTTCTATAGTAGAAAGCCTTTCAGGCAAAAGGGGATAGGCTTCTACCATGGATCCCGCCTGGTGGAGTTGGGCAAGGTCTTGTAGTTGACTAGGACTATTTAAAGCAAAGACTAAGGAACCCCATTGAACCAAGAGGATACGGCCCACTCTCTCATGGGTAGAAGAAAGATACATCACATTTAAAGAACCTCGTCGGATTCTTTCTAAAGGTAATTGCACAACTTCACCTGACTCTCTTGTCCAAGTCAAAGCAGGTAGACCTTGGGCATTGACTATACTTAAACTAAAGTTGCCCGCTCGCCAAACTTCCCCTTGCTGGGACCATGGTCTAGCCTGCTCCAAAGCTTGGCGAGAATAACCACGTTCTTCCACATTAAATTGTCTAGCTGTTAAAAACCCCTCTAGGCTGGGCCAAAGACTTTTTGCTGGTAAAAAGTCTAAATAACCAAAAAATCCATAAAACCTATCTGGAGCAGAACGCTCTGTAAGGCCAGGCAAATGAGGGTCCGGTAAAAGGCGTAAAAGTTCTTTCCAATCGTCTTCTACTAAATCCTCGGTCGCAATTAAAGCGTCCAAAGCGTCTTGCGCCCAGGGCCTTAAATTTTCTTCTTCCGAAAGACGATAAAGCCGCTCGGCCACCATTAAACGAAGGGCTAGGTCCTGGGCAGTTAAATTGTTATTAGTGACTCCCAACTGATCGTATAGGGCTTGCACATTGGGTGGTCCATAAGAAGTGTCCAAAGCAAGAGCCAGACGAGCGGTTAAGCTATTTAACTCGCTTCTTAACTGGTGGGTCCAATCAAAAATAAAAAGTGGACGCTCTTGAGAAGCCGTCGCTTCTTGGGCTAAATGTTGCTCCAACGCAAAGCCCAAATCTAATAGATGATGGAGTTCTGGTCTAGACGGCCAATCGGCTAAAAGGCCTCTTAATTCTTGCGGTTCTATATAGCCTTCTACCAAAGCGTTTAGGGCAATGCCTGCTAAGGCGTTCCCCCCCAGGGGCAAAGATATTAAACTCTGCAAATTAGCCGCTAAGGGAGCTTTTAAGCTTTGATTACCAGAATGTATTAAAGAGGTGGTCGATAGATCTGGAAGCGAAACTCCGTAAAGCACCTCATGTAAGAAGCCAGGGTCTACTTCTTGAAAAGGATTAATCAATCGCAAAAATGGCTGTAAGTGTTGGTCTCGCACTTGTCTAGCCAAAGCCGGTCCTATCGCCTCCATTTTAGCGGGATCCGAAAAACTAGCCCTTAAGGCCACTTCGAGGTTACTATCTTCAAAACCTAAACGAGAGTTTTCTAATTGCAACCACCGGCGTAAGCTTGGGTCATTGTATTCAATAATTTCCAAACCCTGCTCTCCCGCCCTAAGCTCCCACAAAACTCCCTGATACTCTCCACCAAAAACCACTAATAAACCACTCTCTTGCTCTACAAGTTCATAAATAACAGGATTAGCAGAAAGCCTTATTCCTCCCAGATGACCCTCACTGTCCATGTCAATTTCTACATGCTCTTGGCTAGATCGATAACTTCTCCAACCCTCCGAGTCCAAGGCATAAAGGTGACTTGAGTCCAAAGACAAAAGGTGGGGATCCCAAAGCTCCATAAAAGCGTGCCTTGAAAAAATAAAGGGAGCTTCATTAGCAAAATAAAAATCATAGAAGTAAGACTGCCGTCCTAAAAACAAAGGACTGGCTCCTGCCTCAGCTCTGGAGTGCCTCTCTTTGTTTGCGCTGATACCATAATCAGGAGTCCAAACCCAAAGAGCGCCCTCTTGATCCAACCAGGCTACCTCCTCCTGAGGACGGGCTAGCCATTGGCCCTGGAGGTCATAATGACCCACTTCCACTTCCAATATTTCCCAAGCTCCCTGATCCTGGGTGGTATAAAGGATGCTTAAGATTTCTCCATTATTTAATAAGAGTTCATACTCATGTTGGTAATGATCGCTTTGCCATCGAGGAGAAGAATCTACTGAGACTACGCTAGTGGCTGGCCTATGCCTGGGATTGACAGACATAGCCCCTCCCTCGGAATTAAGTAAAACGTAACCTTGTCCCCCCATGGCCAATTGAAAGGAAAAATAAACCGAACCATCCTCTGACCAAATTCGCACTTTTTTGGTAGCCAAGCCCTTTGCATAAAGCGTGGTTCTGGTATCCTCACGGTTTGAGTCTAGTTCTCTGACACCCACAGCCTCAAGTCCCTTGGTCGAGCCTTTAAAGTGGACCACATACAGGCGTTCTTGATTAGGAGAATAAATTTCTAAACGATAATCCCCCGCTTCTTTATGACGATAAAAGCGATAAAGAGCGTAACCAAGCGGAACCAAAAAGCTAGGCAAAAAGCCAGCAGACTGGGCTGCCATAGAGGCCGAGGCCTCCTCGTCTTCTCCTGAAGAAAGAGCTTCTAAAGAAACAGAGGTCCACACATTAGGAGAAAAGGACAAGGGACTTTCTCCAAAATTTCCCAAACCTTTCCAAGCTAAAGCTGGGGCCTCAGGCCAAACGCAAGCCTGTTCTTGGGGCAAGTAAAGATCCTCCTGACTAAGCCCATCGGGAAGATAGGGTTGCCAAGCAGGCGGGGAAACTTCCAAAGACTTAAAATCACCTTCTTCTGTTGGTTCAGAAGAAGGCAGACAAAGACCAAAATTCCCTAACTTAGGTTTTATCTCATTGGGAGGGGCCATTTAATTAACTCAATACTTAAATTAAAACGCTTAGAATTTAAGCTTCTTTTCCTTAGCCCTTAGAAAAACCCTCTTAGCTATTCGACCGGCAGAAGATAAAGTTGTTTATTTATTTAATAAATTTAAAGATCCTCTTGCCAGTCCTTTTAAGCCCAGCTAGGCCCTTGAAGGCATGGACTCTATTACCCAAGGCCTATTAGGAGGCGTAGTCGCCCAGGCCGCGCTCAAAAGTTTTAGCGAAGAAGAAAAAACTCGCGGCCGACGACTTTACTGGGCCGGAGTTTTAGGGGGCATGGCACCGGATTTGGATATTTTTATCCGTTCTAGCAGCAATCCTCTCTTAGCCTTAGAATTTCACCGACATTTTACCCACAGTCTAAGTTTTATTCCCTTAGGTGGCTTAATCGTAGCCTTGTTTCTTTGGCTTTTTTGGAAAAATAAAATCCAAGCCAAAATGCCAGGAGAGCTAGTGGCCAAACGCAACTCCTTTGTCTGGCTCTATGCCGCTACCACGATCGGTTACGCTACCCACGGGCTTTTGGACGCCTGCACTTCTTATGGGACGATGCTCTTTTGGCCGTGGAACCACAGCCGAGTAGCTTGGAATAATGTTTCCATCATTGATCCTATTTTTACTGGTCTTTTACTCCTAGGCTTTGTCTGGGGCATGTTTTCTTTAAAAAACTCAAAACCTAGGATTTTTTTATTATTAGCTCTAGCTTACTTAGGCTTTGGTTTTTGGCAAAATCATCAAGGTCAAATCGCCCAACAAGCCTTAGCCCAAGCCAGAGGACATCACTGGGAGCGGGGCAGGGTACACCCGGGCTTTGGAAATCTTTTTTTATGGCGTAGTATTTATGAAAGTGAAGACAGGCTCTACGTGGATTCCTTTCGTTTGATTCCTGGCAAAGACCCAGAGCTTTGGGAAGGCGGCTCTTTAGAAAAATTTGACTACACTCAAATCAATCCTCCTCTACCTAAAGGCAGTGTTTTGGAAAAAGACATCCTGCTTTACGCTTGGTTTTCTGACGACTACCTAGCCCAAGTGCCTGGCAAAGAAAACGAAGTGGGGGACTTACGTTTTGGATTAAATACCGACTCTCTTTTGCCCCTTTGGGGTTTTTATTGGGACCCCAACAAGCCCGACCAACATGTCGAAAGACGACAATACGAAAGCGAACGCACCAAAAATCTAGGCGCCGCGTGGCAACAACTAAAAACCCGGCTCTTTAAAGGCGGTGGCCTTTACTTACAAATACCGGAGCAAAGCCAAAATTAATTTTAAAAAAACCTTAAAAAAATAAAATTAAATTTTCTGTTGACTCTTTTGTGCCTAAATTTGTAAGTCTTCCATAGGGTTAGTTTAGATTTCCTCAGAAGGGGGATCTAAATGTCAATTTTTCTATCTTTTATTCGTTCCTTTAATTTATTTCTATTAACGCTCTTCATGGGACTAGCCCTTTGGTCTTGTAGTGGAGGGGGGCAGGTAGTGCCGGAAGCTTCTGTCTCAATTAATGAAAACACAAGCATCAATTATGACTTACCAGCTGAGTGGACGCGAGCAGAAGGTTTTAGCGATGCTTACTGGGAGAAAGAGCTAGAGCCAGGAATACCTTTTACCAAGCTTGACTTCCAAGAGTTATCAAGTGGCTCTGAAGCTACAGCAAAAAATCGAATCTTATCTGCCTATCAAACCTCTACAAGAGAAACTTGTCCAGCCCTTCCTTGTATAAATGAAGAAAAAGAAACTGAAGCGAAAAGCATTGAAGTAGAGGGGCTAACTATCTTCTCTAGCACAACGCTCGCCTATTATTACGGTGAGAGATCTTGGCAAAGTGACCTAAGTTTCGCCAAAGATGGTATAGTTTACAACTTCATTCTTTATGGCAAAGCTCCTGAATATTACTCTAAGGAGTTGTCTCTCATCGCTAAAACTATCCAACCCAATTAAATAACTACATATCATTTATCTTTAGATAAGGAATCCAAGATGCTCAAAAAATCAAATTATTCATTTTTTGTTTTTCTAATAATAAGTTTCCTCATTCACTTAGCTGCTACAAACTCTATTAAAGCGTGCAACTCAGTGAGAGACAATCTACCCACAGCAAACACAAAATCGGAACAATGTGTAAAGGTCCTAGATGGAGAGGGTTTTATTCCCATAGCAGACTTCTCCGGAAATTTTGGCTCCCCAGATAATTACTCGCACGGACTTTTTCGTAAGACTGGTGTTTACAATAACAAACAAGCTCTTACTGGTACTAACTTAAGGGGGCATAATGGCTTAGATATGGGAGGAAATTGTGCAGGGGCTTATGAAGACGCCAACAAAAATTTGATTCCGATTATTGGAAAGGATGAAGTCCACAGTTTATTAGATGGTGTCGTCATCTTATCTTATCAAGACGATTATACAAGCAACTGGGGAGAAACGGTCTGTATTGCCTCCAGAGCAAATGAGGATTCCGAAGAAATTATTACCTCTTGTTACCACCACATGCCTGATAAAAAAAGATTTGCTAAGGCCTGTGACATTGTCAAACCTAATGATTTACTAGGATTAGAAGGTAATACTGGTTTTGCTTTAGGAGGAGCTTCCCATCTTCATTTAACCCTGCGTCGCTGGGATAATCTTAAACAACTTCGAGAAGCTATCAACTACAATAAAGATTGGTCGGAAGAAAAAAAGAAAGCAATTATTCCTAAAGCTGACATAAAAAATCTCTTTGGAAATGAGGGAAAAGCCTACAATGGGTATGATAACCCTGTTCATCTTAAAGGACACTTAGACCCCGAACATTTTATGAATCAAACCTTTAAAGATCTATCCTCAAACCACTGGGCTTTTAACTTTGCTTCAAATATACGCAAATTAGGAATCGAGTTTGGTTTATGGAATGGCGACTTTGGCGCTTCTGAGTTAGTTACTCGAGCCGAAGCTGCTCGCTGGGTTCGCACTGCTGTTGGAGAATTATTTGATCAGGATCCCTATACTAAATATTTGTCTCCTACCCAGTTTGTAGATGTTCTTCCTTCTGACAAAAGTTATTCTGCCATTTCAGCACTAACTCAATATCCTAGCTCCTCTCCAGTGATCTCTCCTTCTTATGACTGTAAAGATAGTCCCATAAACAATAGTTTCTGTCCTGATGATCCTATTACTCGAGCTGAAGCCTTAGAAATGATTATAAAAGCTTTTTTTAGTAAAGACTTTAACACTGGGTATTACGAAATGGAGGGCTGTCAGGGTAGTCTAGCCGGTATAGGTAGTTTATATAACCCCTTTAACGATGTTAATTCCAATCTAAATAGTGATCTTAATGACCTTGATAGTTCCTATATACCAAGCTCCTTTGTCCACTATGCTTACATGCGCTGTTTGATTGATCCTCAAGAAAATTTTAATCCCGACGGACTAGTCAACCGAGCTACTATGTCCAAATTGCTCATGCTAGCTTATGATTTTTCAAGGACAGGAGTCTCTCCTTGTGAAAAATATGATTGTGATAAGCCTGAACTTTCCGGTCATATCCTCTGCTCAGAGGAGCTCAATCAATTAGAACCTTGGGAAGTTGTCAGCTATGATCCAGAAAATGATCCCAATTGCGGTGACCTCCCCCCTCCCGATCCTTGTGACACTCCCCAATGCAGTCCAGGAGATAGCGAAAACCGCAGCTGTGGCATCACTGGTACAGAAACCCGCAGCTGTAGCGATCAATGTCAGTGGAACAGTTGGGGTAGTTGCCAAGGAGACAGTGCTTGCGCACCCGGAAGCACTCAATCCTGTGGTAATTGTGGCACTCAAACTTGTGACGCCGGTGGCAATTGGGGCCTTTGTACCGGAACCGGTGTTTGTAGCCCAGGAGACTTGGACTCTCAAAGCTGCAATAGTGTGGGTACCCAAAACCGCCTTTGCAGCGCCAGTTGCTCTTGGAGTAGCTGGGGAACTTGTTCTGCCACATGTGCCCCAGGAGACATTGATATCGCCCCTTGTGTAGGAGGCGGAACCGAACAAAGAACCTGTAACGCCAGCGGCAACTGGGGTTCTTGGAGCGGCTGTGGAGGAGGTGTTTGCACACCGGGAGAGGTAGAAGCCTGTGGCGACTGCGGCACCCGCACCTGTAATGCCTCGGGTACTGGCTGGGGCTCTTGTACAGGCCAAGGTGTTTGCACACCAGGAGAAAATGACAGTCAAACTTGCAACAGCGTGGGCACCCAAGACCGTAGCTGCAATGCCAGTTGTAGTTGGAATAGCTGGGGCTCTTGTTCCGCCATCTGTACTCCAGGACAAAGCCAAACCCAAGGCTGCGACGCAGGCTCTGGGGCAGGTAGTGGAGAACGAGAACGCACCTGTAATGGCAGTGGTCAATGGGGAGCTTGGGGCTCTTGCCTGGCAACTTGTACGGACGTCTACATTGCTGATACTCTTTTGCCAGCATGTTATGACAATCCAGCCGATGGTATAGGACCTGTGCTCTGCCTACAAGTAGAGCAAATAGGAGATCCTTCCAGCACCAGCTGGCGCTATAAGCTTTCCAAACAAGATGGTACTTTTGATAACAGCTTTAGCTACCGTCTTGATGATGACAACCTTGGCGTCTTATACACCCAGTATGTTTCCGCCAGTGGAGTAACCGAAACTCCTTGGCGTAACTTCACAGTTAACCAAATTACCAACTATGGAGCGAGTAATGGAGCTGGGGTTAAAGTCGATGTTGCTTCCCCTATAGGCTGCGTAGAAGCCGCCTGCCAATATAACACCGACTGGGTCACTATCCGCATGGAGTGCCAATAAAAAATAAAATTAATTTAATAGATTAATAGCTTTAAAAAGCAGCGGGTGGTCTCCCCTCCACCTGCTGCTTTTTTTAAAAAAAGCCCTTTTATAAGAAAGACTTGTGATTTTTTAGCCAAATTTGTTAGGTCCATAAAAACGGGTAAGTAATCAAAACCTCCCAGGAGTAATCCATGAAAGTCACTTACCCTTTTTTACTATTTACCCTGTGCCTCCTCATCAACACCACCGCTTGTCAAAACTCCCCAAGCCAAGAAAACTCAATACTTTTTACACAAAACATTAATTGCCAAAACAATCCCCAATGTGAAGCCCTGTCTGTAGAAGTCCAAAGCTGCGGAGAAAGCAAAAACCAAATACGTACTTGTAATGAACAATGCCAATGGGGAGCCTTTGGCCCTTGTGAGGAAATCTGCCAACCTGGAGAAACAGAAACCCTCAGTTGTAACAATGGCCAAGGCCAACAAACACGCCTCTGCCAAGCAGACGGCAGCTGGGGAGACTTTAGTAAGTGTATGGACGTCTGTGAAGACGTCTACTTAGCCTCCGTCCCCGAGACAGCTTTAGAAAGTGGTGATGCCTTAGTCGACCAAGGCGGAAACCTAGAAGGCTATATTATTAGCTGCAAAGACGAAGGATTTAATAACGAGCTAGCCGTACTTAACCTTTGTCTCTACATGCGACAAATCGGAGAAGCTACCAGCAGTCAATGGGAATACTTTGTCTGTAAAAGCGGCCGTGGCTTTTCATCAGAACAACTCCCCCAAGAATTTGTCTATGACATTGATTACAAACTTTATGACTCCGAGGTAACCTTAGCTAGTGAAACCATGGTCAGTCCTCAAGTAGAAGAACCCTTAGAGTTTCAAGGTCGATGCACTGAAGCAGCTACTCTAAACTTAGCTTACCTATCCGATTATGGACTCGACTATGCTGCCCACCTAAATATCCTAGTCACCTCTCCTTCTGGACCACCCCCTCTTCCTGGGTGTCAAAATGCCTCCCATACCTGGCCAGAGCTCTGCCTCTACCCCACAGGATCCATTATAATCCACAAAGAGTGTCTATAGTTTGTAGATTTTTTCTGGTCAAAAATCTTTACTTGCTTCAAAATAGTACAAAAGTTTTCTTTAAACTTAGCGGCAAGGAGAAACCTGCATGGTGAATGGTATCCGAAAAGAAGGAGAAACAAAATACTACGACTTACAAGCAAGTCCTTGGAAACCGGAAGAAGAAAACGCTGTAAGCGAATCTCTTCGCATCACTTCAGGATTTCATATCTTTACGGGCCTAACCGTTACTCAAGACACTCAAGGCAATACCCTTCGTATTAATCTTTTTACTAAAGAATGGGAACTCTACGCCAGCCTTTGCCGGCCTAAGTATTGTGAAAGTAGCTTAACAGAAGACAAACAATACATAAGAGGCGCTGAAGAACTCAATCAAAGTGCTGAGCAAATTGAAAGCATCAGCCCGTCCGGTGGCTTTTTAGCCAAAGACTTAGGCGTCTTTGGCATGGTGGCCTATATCACCTTGGAGGTCTTAAACAACCACTGTCCTCCAATCAATGCCTTACTCTCTATCTTTAGTGAACTTAGAAAAGTCGACGAGATAAACAAGAAAAGTCCTCTTATAGCCTCCAACTAACTACCCAAACTCTCCTCGCGACAGGTTGAGCCTGCCCATTCATGGACTTCGTCTAAAGAGACTTCCACGGTATGACGAAGACGTAGTCGATCCATCTTTTTAATAAAAACCTTATCAATTAATAAATCCTCTTGATCTGCCAAAGCATCCTTAAGGTCTTGCTCAAAACCCTTCCTCCAATAAAGATTGGGATGCAATAGGAGGCGATCAGGAAAACGCTCCACTTGATGATAAGAAACCTCCACCGGCACAGCCTCTAACAAGGGAACATAATAAGTCGTTTTTTGATTTCTTTGATAAACGCTTAAGAGCTCGGGGTCGTTTTTTTCCGAATAACGTTGCTGAATCTCCCAAGCCAACTCCTTAGCTTGATAATTTTTCATCCTAAAACAACCATGAGAAGCCGCGCGGCCAATACTCCAAGGACTAGTAGTACCATGGATCATAATCCCCTGCTGCATCTTCATCTTAACCAAACCCAAAGGATTACCCGGCCCGGGCGGTGTGTCTTCTTCTTTCTCAGCCCACTCACTATCCTTAGGAGGATACCACCAAGGATTCCAATAAATATAAGGCATGGTAAAATTACGAATCGGAGTCTGATGCTTATAGCTACCAATGGCCACTCCGTAGCTTTTGACTAACTCGTCTTTGATATAAAAATCCAGACGAGCCGCTGGTAGATTAATTTTAATCTTCACCGGTTCTTTAATTTCTAGACCTAGCTTTTTCCAAAGCTCGCTATAATCCTCTTTAGCCTGGGCCGAAGAAGCCAAAAAGCCGCAAACCAAGATCCAAGTGCCTAAAATAATTTTAGAAACTCTCAATACCACGTCTAATGCCTCATGATTTATAATGAAATCTCGAAACCTTTTTTTGTTTTTAGAACTATTCTAAAACAAAGAAAAGGCAGAAAAAAGAGTTTAAGAGGATTCTTCTCTTTTTAAAGAATAGGACAAAAAAAGTCTACTTAAGGTTAAGTCCTTAAGTTATTTAAAAGATTCCTGACTTTTTTTTAAAAAAAACTATTTGCCCAAACAAAACTTCTCAAAAATTCTATCCAAAATATCCTCTGTAGAAACCTCACCAATTAAAGTACCTAAGGCCAAACTAGCCTCTCTTAAGTCAGCAGCCACGCATTCTGAAGGAAGCTTTTGACTTATAGCTAGACTTGCCCTCTCCAAGGCTTGCAAACTTTCAAACAAGGCTTGCTGATGCCTAGCATTATTAAGATAAGCTTCTTCTTGAGTCTTTAAAAAATCCCCACCAGCGGCTTCCCAAA
>JAGRNM010000029.1 GCA_020440745.1 Deltaproteobacteria bacterium | reverse complement strand
TGGTCCTTTCCTATCTCTCTAATCCTCATTTTTATGAGAAGTAGGAGAATGAAGCAGGTTGTTAATCAAAAAATTAAACTTTTTTCTTAAGCTCTTCCACCTTATCGGTTTTTTCCCAAGGAAACTCAGGACGACCAAAGTGTCCATAGGCTGCGGTAGGTCGGTAAATCGGGCGGAGTAGGTCTAAGGTTTCAATAATGCCGGCGGGCTTTAAAGCAAAACATTCTCTCACTGCTTGGGCAAGTCGACTGTCTGGGACTTGTCCAGTGCCAAAGGTATCTATGCTAACACTGACGGGTTCGGGATAACCAATGGCGTAGGCTAGCTGGACCTCACAACGTTCTGCTAAGTCACTGGCCACAATGTTTTTGGCGATATAGCGGGCCATGTAACAAGCGCTACGGTCCACCTTGCTGGGGTCCTTACCGCTAAAGGCGCCTCCACCGTGGCGGCCCATGCCTCCATAGGTATCTACAATAATCTTGCGACCTGTTAGGCCGCAGTCTCCGTGAGGACCACCAATGACAAAACGGCCTGTGGGGTTGATGAGGTACTTGGTATGCTCATCTAATAAATGAGCCGGTAGTTCTTTTTTGATAATGTTTTCGATTAAGCATTCTTGGATTGTCTGATGGTCCACCTCAGGACTGTGCTGAGTACTCATCACTATTGTATCAATGCGATGGGGTTGATGGCCTTGGTACTCGATAGTTACTTGAGCCTTGGCATCAGGTCGCAACCAGGAGACTTTTCCTGATTTACGATATTGGGATAGACTATGGGTAAGTTTGTGAGAATATTGAATAGCTGCTGGCATCAGCTCGGGAGTTTCCTTAGTGGCATAGCCAAACATGAGTCCTTGGTCGCCAGCACCTTGTTCTTGATAAAGTCCCTCGCCACTAGAGACTCCTTGGCTGATATCAGGGCTTTGTCGGTCTAGGCTCACTAAAATGCCGCAGGTTTTATAATCAAAGCCCTTATCACTATGGTCATAGCCAATATCTCGGATGACTTCTCTAGCTAAGTCTTGATAATTAACTTGTGCTTTAGTGGTAATTTCTCCAGCTAGGACTGCAAAACCAGTGGTAATTAAGGTTTCGCAAGCTACCCGAGAAAGATGATCCTGGGCTATAAGGGCATCTAGGATAGCATCACTGATTTGGTCTGCTATTTTGTCTGGGTGGCCTTCGCTGACCGATTCGGAAGTAAAGAGGTGCTTTTCTTGCGAGTTTGCTTGCATAAGAT
This sequence comes from Deltaproteobacteria bacterium, assembly GCA_020440745.1. GTDB lineage: Bacteria > UBA10199 > UBA10199 > DSSB01 > DSSB01 > JAGRNM01. The sequence continues at coordinate 9,562 of JAGRNM010000029.1, read as the reverse complement.
AATCCTTTTTTGGCCTAAAAATCTTTTTTAAGAAGGAAATTAACAAGGTATTTGATTAATAGATAAAATTTAGCCTGTTTTAGCCCGCTTATACAGAGCTGTCAATGGGATTGGAAAGAGAAAGAACCTAGGGGCTTTGTGCTTGATTTTACAATTTTTTTTACAAGATTTTATGCTAAACGCCATCGAACAAAAAAGACGTCAAAGACTAGCCGAAGGTAAGGAGATCCTTAGTCTAGTCAGTGGCAATCCTTGCGAACAGGGTATTTATTTTCCCATGGAGCGTTTGCAAAGGATCTATGGGGAGTATTTTAAAAAGCCTGATTATCAACCCCATCCCAAGGGGCTTTTCATAGCCAGAGAGGCATTAGCAGAGTTTTACAGCAAGCTTGGCTTTAATCTAAGTCCCGAAAACTTTATTCTGACAAGCGGGACTAGCGAATCCTTCTTTCATCTCTTTCGTCTTTTAGGGAAGGCTGGGGCAAATTTTTTAGCCCCGAGGCCTGCTTATCCGCTTTTTGAGCACTTGGCAGATTTAGCGAGGGTTCATTTAAAATTCTATGATCTTCAAGAAGCCCGGGCTTGGGCAATAGATTTTGAAAGTTTAGAAAAGGCAGCGGATCAAAATACTGCAGGGCTTTTATTAATCAGCCCCCATAATCCAACGGGAGTTGTGGCTTCTAGGGAAGAAATAAAAACCTTAAGCGAGTTTTGTCGCCAAAAAAATCTACCTCTAATTTGCGATGAGGTTTTTAGTGACTTTTATTTTCAAGAAGGCCTTTGTCCCAGGCCAGGAGCTTTAGAAGACTTTCCCTTAGTTTTTACTCTCAATGGTATTTCTAAACGTTTTGCCTTGCCCATGATGAAACTAGGCTGGATGGCCGTGGGAGGTGATGCTGCTTGCGTGGATTTTGTATTGGATCAATTAGAGACCTATGCAGATACTTTTTTAAGCGTCCATATGCCCATTCAAAGGGCTTTACCTGATTTATTAAAGTACTCAGAAGACTTTGTAGAAAACTATGTTGAGGAAGTAAAAAGAAGAAAAAATCTAGCCGTTAAGTTTTTAAAAACCATACCTAAGCTTCAGTTTAAAGAACCTGAAGGTGGTTTTTATCTCACTTTTAAGGTCTTAGATAAAGTGGGTTTAGAAGAAGAAACTTGGGTTTTAAAACTCTTAGAGCAAACAGGCGTCTTGGTACATCCTGGTTATTTTTTTGATTATGAAAAAGGAGTCCACGGGGTGATGAGTTTTTTGACTGATCCGGTGATTTTAGAACAAGCTTTTGAGAGAATAAAAAATTTTTTTAAAATCTAGAATTCTAAGTCTCGATAATAGTTCATTTGCTTAATAATCCACTGTTTTCTTTTTTGAATATAAGAGGTTGGCGGTTGGGCTTTATATTTTCTTGGATTGGGTAAAATTGCTGCAATAGCGGCAGCTTCAGATGGGGAAAGCTCCTGGGCTGATTTTTTAAACCAATACTGGGCCGCGGCTTCTGCACCGTAAATGCCAGGCCCCATTTCAATGCTATTAAGATAAACCTCTAAGATGCGTTCTTTAGGCCAGGTTATTTCAATTAAAAAAGTAAAGTATACTTCTAAGCCTTTTCTTAACCAACTGCGATGTGGCCATAAAAAGACATTTTTGGCCGTTTGTTGGCTGATGGTGCTGCCTCCACGGAGCTTTTTGCCTTTTTGATTGTGTTTAAGAGCGGCAGTGATGGCCTTTAGGTCAAAGCCTTGATGTTCTAAAAATTTTTGATCTTCACTACAGATAACAGCCCGTTGAAGATTTTTAGAGATATTTTCTAAACTTACCCAATCGTGTTGCCAGATGACTTTTTGCTTGGCTTGTTTTTGTTCCAAACTACGAATCACCATCAGGGGAGTAGCAGGTATGGGAAGCCAGCGAAAAGCCAGTACCCATAAAATAGAAAGTCCTACAAAATACTTAATTAATTTGAGTAGAAATTTAAGAATTTTTTTTTCATCGTTGAAGTTATTTTAGCTTCATTACTGTATTCTTAGGAATACATAAAATCAAAAGAAAACTTCCTTAAGCTTGCTCTAAACTTAAGTAAGATTATTTTAGAGATAGATTAAAACTTTTTTAAGGAAGTAGTCAAATGAGATATTTATGCTTTTTGAGCGTCATAGCAGTACTAAGTTTAAACGCCTGTGCTTCTTCTACATCAGATAAGATTACACAGTCTTATTATGACTTTTCAGAGTCTATTTTAAATAGTCAGGAGATGAAAGCCTATCTGTTGGTAGATCCAGCTAAAGACATTCGTTGTCAGTTTCCTGATAAGCAAGACTTTAGTGAAGTGTCAGATCAGTTGGGAGGCTTTTTAAATTCTTATCATATTCCTCAAGTGACTCATCGAAGTTATCCTGAGTTTTATTCTGGGATTCCAGATTTGTCAGACTCTGATAATCAAGGTGATATTTTGGTATTGGGTGGTTCTAGTGATCAGGAGAATTTGCTTGAAATTGAGAGGGGTAATTTAATTGCCCGAGATGGAAATAAGGTTTTTTATCTTTCTTCTAAATTTGGGCTCTTAGCACTTACAGTGACTAACCCACAGCAGCCTGCGCAAGTCTCTTGCGCTTTTGCTTTGCCGGGCAATCCTGTTAATTTTTATTGGTATCAAGATCATCTTTTTGTTTTGATTAATGGTTTTTCTATTTCTGAAGAAGGTGGCGAGACAAAGCATGCAGGCATTCTCAAGCTTTATTGGAATCCTTTTTCTAAGACTTTTGAATACAAAGGCGCTTTGTTGTTGCCAAATCAAATCATTAGAGACTCTAGGCGTTTTAATAATCGTTTGGCTATTTATACTAGTTTGGAAGCTTTACTTACTGAAGAGCAAGATTTTTCTACTTATCAGCTTAATACCGTAGATTTGGATCAGCTTTCTCTACAAGAACAGGACTTGTTCTTGTCGGAGGAAGGAGAGTACTTTAATTCTTTTATGAGTGCTTCAGATGAGTACTTGGTTTTAAGTAAGGTGGAAAGAGAAGTGGTGGGTTATGAAATTAAAAATTATCAATCTTGCTCTGAATATGGCTCTCCCATATCTTACGAGCTTTGTTATACCAAAAGAAAAAAAGTTCCTAACCCAGACTACACCTCTCAAGAAGTAATTAGCTGTGACGGAGACCTGTTAACTTGTTTGGAGGTGCAGGGTCCCAAACTTAGTCCTTATATTTATGTGCCCGATGGACAAGCTTGTCATAAAATCAGTCGTAGCCCTTGTTTAAGCTATCAATGGCAAGAAGTTGAAGTGCCAGTTTATGAGTTTTATACTTCTTTTGTAGTCTATCGTTATCAGGCGGATGCAGGTTATTTTGTGAAGTTGGACGAAAGCTTAAGTGAGTTTCAAGGAGACAGCTTAGTTTTGACAGAAGGTTCTCTAAGAGTCAGTGGCCTTATTAAAGACCATCGATTTTTGCATTTTCAAAATGGATTTTTTTATGTCTTGTCCTCTGATAACTATGCTGGGACTAGCCAGTTAACTACCTTTGCCTTAAGGGGTAATAGTGTCGTTCTTACTTCTTCTTTAGATCTTTCCTCTTCAGGTTCCTTAAGTTCGGTGTACTTTGGGGAGGACTTTATGATTTATAATCAAGGCAGTGCCGTGGCTAGTGATTTAAAAAAAATAGATTTAAGTTATCCTGCCTTGCCACTTTTATGGGGAGATTTAAGTATAGCAGGACAGTTGGATCATATGTGGGTCTATCAAGATAGACTTTGGGCTTTTGGCAAAGCAGTACTTGATCAACTCCTTTTACAAAGGGTGAGTTTGTTTTCTTTAGAAGGGGTAGAGTTGGATAGCGAATTATTAGGTACTGATTTGAGTAGCACTCTTTCTTTAGCAAGTGAGGATGATCAGCGTTTTTATTTTGACTCTAATTATCTTAATCTATTTTTACCCCTTGTTTCTTCGGGTTTTGTGCCTGGTGAAGGTTATCAAATGAAATATCGTCTAGCGATTACTAAAGGTTCAAATACTGAGCTTTTAGAAAGCCAGCTAATTAATTTAAAAGAAGGTGCCGAAAGAATAATGGCTATGGAAGAAAATTTAGCACTAAGTTTTTCGGCTTCTACTATTTACCAATTACACAATGGTGTAAACTGGGAAAGCGATGAATTGTGGTCTGTTAATCTTCCTAGTCAAGCCTATCATGTGCCAGAAAGTGATATTTGGGTTGTGCAAAGTCAAGATTTAGATACTTATAAGTTACGTTCTGTGAAAGGCTTAGATATTTTTGGGGCTTCTGCCTTAGATGAAATAGAGATTGTTGTTCCAGCTTCTGAGGTTTGTCAGTCTCCCTATTTTTATTACGGCGATCATTTTGGAAAAAACGTAATTCTGTGGCTTGCCGAACTTCCCAATCTTTTTGTTCATCGAGAGGATTGTCCATTTCCCTTAAGTGTGGAACAGTTGGATCTAAAAGGCTGGAGTGTGGATAGTCTTGGGCAGTTTCAGGAGCTTGATCAAGAGACCCTCGTTAGCTTTTATACTAGTATAAGAGAGAGAACTGTTTGTATTACCGATCCAGAGAATCTCTTGGGAGAGCCTATTGATAGTCTTGAAGTTTTGCCAGAGACCGCACAGTGTTTTTCTGGAAATGAATTCTATCAGCTGACTCATCCGTGATACTTAAAATTTTTAAGTTTTTTATCTTGTCTTTATCATTGGGGACAGTTGTCTTGAGCTAGCTGTTACTTTGAAAGATCTTTAGCTAGTTTTTGTTTAAATCCCGGTGTGTTTTTTTGATGAGGGCGTTTTTAAAATTTTCCTTAGCGAGACTTTCTATTAGGCTGACTGAGCGATGTTGACCTCCAGTGCAGCCTAAGGCAAGGGTGAGGGTGTTTTGTTCTTTTTTTAAATAGAGTGGGATTAAGAAGCGAAGCATAGCTTTTAATTTTTTTAGAAATAACTGAGCTTCTTTTTGTTGGGTGACAAAGTTTTGAACCTCAGGATCAAGCCCGTTTTTTTCTTTTAACTTTGGCTCAAAATAAGGGTTCTTTAAAAAGCGTAAATCAAAAACTAGATTGGCCTCTTTAGGAAAGCCATGTTTGTAGCCAAAGGAGAGAAGGTTTAATTGCAACAAGTGCCACCTCTTTTTTAATCGGGAAGAGCCTGGTTTAAAATCTCATAGAGGCTTTGGGCATCGGGGGCTTGATAAAGTTGTTTAATCAGCTCTTCTTTTTTTAAAAGCCGTGATATTTGGGCGAGAGCCCTTAGGTGTTCTCCAGTAGCCTCGGTAGGACCCAAGAGGACAAAAAACAAAAAGCATTTTTCTCCGTCTTGACTTGCAAAGTCGATCCCTTCTGGGGAGCGACCCAAGGCTAAGAGGGTTTTATCGAGGTTGGCGACTTTTCCGTGGGGAATAGCCACCCCTTTGCCAATGCCAGTCGAACCAAGATCTTCTCTAGCTTTTAAGACTTTAAAAAGGCTTTTAGCCTCTAAGCCTGGTTCTGTTTGGGCGAGAGCTAGGCTTAGTTCTTCTAAAAGCTCCGTTTTGGTCTTTGCTTGAAGTGTATCAAAGATTCTTTGGGGGCTAAAAAACATAGTCCCCTTATTAGAGGGCTGGCTCAGGCGCTGTAAAGACCTTTTGTGGGTTTTTGTGATCTTTTATTTTATCTTTATGTTTTCTTAGCTGTTGTTCCATCTTGTTAATGACTAAATCGATAGAACTGTACATGTCTGGGCTCTCTTCGATGGCATGGGCCTGAAAGTCTTTGGCATGTAGGTTGATTTCGGCAATTTGACGGATTTTTTCTACGCTTAAGACCACATTGACGTCGATGGGGTCGTGAAGGTATTTTTTGAATTTGTCTAATTTTTCGATAACATGTTCTCTTAAGGATTGACTGGAAGCAAGGTGACGAAAAGTCACATGGACGTTCATAAGGACCTCCCAATAGTTTGGTTAAGGTTTAAAGAAAAATTAAAGAATTTTAAAAGAGTACGAGTGGCGGGGGAGAGTAGTTTTAAAGGACTTTGGATTACTTCTGTTAGCATTGTTAATAAAATTGCCTTCTTTTAGAGGAGGGTAAAATACCCATCATCTCTCGATATTTTGCCACGGTTCGGCGGGCAATATCAATATTAGAATTTTTAAGGGCTTCGGCGATTCCTTGGTCACTGAGGGGTTTTTTGGGGTTTTCTTGGTTAACTAGGCTTTTAATTTTATTTTTAATGGATTCACTGGCTAAGTGTTCGCCTTCTCTTCCTGCAAAACCACTGTTAAAAAAGTACTTTAGCTCAAAGATTCCGTGGGGGGTGTGTACATATTTGTTGGTAGTGACACGACTGACTGTCGATTCGTGCATTTCGATATCTTCGGCCACATCCCGTAAGATCATGGGTTTGAGATAATTAATTCCCTTTTCAAAAAAATCTTTCTGAAATTTTAAAATACTTTTGGCAGTCTTGTAGAGGGTGCGCTGTCTTTGGTGAATGCTGCGAATAAGCCAAAGGGCACTTTTTAATTTTTCTTGTACATAATCTTTTTCTTGGCTTTTGCCTCCTCGGCTTTCGGCCATGGAACGGTAGATTTTGTTGATTTTAAGTCTGGGTAAGCCGTCTTCATTAAGTAGGACGGTCCACTCGTCTCCCATTTTTCGGATATAAACGTCAGGAGTAATATAGTGTGTTTCTCCTGTGCTGTAGGAGCGACCTGGTTTGGGTTCGAGTTCCTGAATAATTTTGGTAAGATGTAGACATTCTTCGAGGGAGATTTTTAGGGATTTAGCTATCTTAGGATAGTTGCGTTGTTCAAGGTCGTTCAGGTGTTCTTGGACAATTTTTTGAAGGGGGGCTTGTTGTCCCTTAGGTAATTGTCTAATTTGTAGCAAAAGGCACTCTTGTAGGTTGCGAGCTCCGACGCCAGGAGGATCAAATTGTTGTATTTTTTCTAAAACATGCTCCACAAAGTCAAGGCATTCACCAGAAGATTGGGAAAGCTCTTCTACGCTTTCTTGAAGGTAACCGTCTTCATCGATGGCCCCTAAGATGATTTCCCCCATCTTAGTTTCAGCTTCGTCTAAGTTGTTCATTTGGAGTTGCCAGTGGAGGTGTTCAAAAAGGTTTTCTCGGCTGGCTAGGGTGTTTTCATAGTTGGGTAAATCCTCGTTGGAGCTGAGTAATCCCATTCTTTCTCCGGGATCGTTATAATTATTGAGGTAATTTTCCCAATCGATTTGTTCTAGCGGATTTTCAGACTCCTTTGTTTGATCGCTAGCAAGGTTAGGCTCGTTGCCTTCAGCTTCGCTGCTTTCTAACTCAGACTTGCTGCTAGTGTTTTCTGAACGGTCTTCTTCTTCTAGAAGAGGATTTTCTAAAAGTTCTTGTTCAACGTGCTCGACTAATTCCAACTGACTCAGTTGGAGTAATTTAATAGCTTGTTGCAATTGGGGTGTTAGAACCAGTTGCTGACTAAGCTTAAGACTTTGTTTAATCTCTAAGGCCATACAAAAGCGTATTTGAGTTTAAGGTAGCGGTTTTTGGTATTTTTTAGACTGCTTGGACGGCCATTTTTATTAAACTTAAACAGTCCGCGTTTTCCCAATATGGGCAGAGCCACTACTCAATTTTGTTTAATGCTTTTGAAACTAAGCACGAAGGGTCTTTAGGCCCTATGCAATTTCTCTGCCAAGCCTATTTAAGAAGTTTTAGGGTGGACTTGTCAAGGGTAGGCTGCAATTTGTAGAAAAAGTCTTGGCTTGCTTTTGATTTATTGACCAGAGGCGTATTGGGACTGGGTTTTGTTTTCTACTTTGGAGACAGCTTCTTCGTTTTTTTTCTTGCCCTTCCAGGCTTGCCTCATGGCTTGTTCTAAGGCAGCTTTAATAAAGCCTTGGAAAAGAGGATGGGGTGCCATGGGCCTACTTTTAAATTCAGGGTGAAATTGACAGGCCAAGAAATGAGGATGGTTGGGTAGTTCGATCATCTCTACTAAGAGTTCATCCGGTGAGAGGCCGCTAAAGACTAGTCCGGCTTCTTCTAGCTTTTTTCGATAAGCATTATTAAATTCATAACGATGTCGATGGCGTTCGCTGACTTCTCTTTCTTGATAGAGTTTTTGAGCTAGGGTGTCTTTAGTAATAATACAGGGAAAGGCGCCCAAGCGCATGGTAGCCCCTTTATTGATGAGCTTTTTTTGCTCTTCCATGAGGTCAATGACAGGGTCTTCACAGTTGGCGTCAAACTCTCGACTATTGGCTTTGCTAATACCACAGGCATGTCTAGCAAATTCAATGCAAGCTAGTTGCATGCCTAGACAAATGCCAAAAAAAGGAATTTGTTTTTCTCGGGCGTGTCTAATGGCTAGGATTTTGCCTTCCACACCGCGGTCTCCAAAGCCCCCGGGGACCAAAATGCCTTGGACATCTTTAAATTTTTGTCGCCAGTTTTTGTCTTTTTCCAGACTTTCGCTATCGATAAATTTTAATTTTACTTGGGCTTTTTCGGCATAGCCACCATGGCGCAGGGCTTCGTTAAGACTTTTGTAGGAGTCTCCTAGTTCGACGTATTTACCCACTACAGCGATGGTGCACTCGTGTTCGGGATTTTGGATTCTTTTGGTCAGAGCCTTCCATTTGACTAGGTCCGGTTTGCGGGTCCAGATATTGAGGAGTTCAACGAGTTTTTCGTCTACTCCTTGTTCATAAAATTTTAAAGGTAGCTCATAGATATTGGCCACATCCTGGGCAGTAAAGACCCGATCTTGGGCGACATTACAAAACATGCCAATCTTACTGCGGATTTCTTGGGGTAGGCTTTCTTCACTTCGGCAGAGTAAGATGTCTGGTTGGATACCAATTTCTCGAAGTTTTTGGACGCTGTGTTGGGTAGGTTTGGTTTTAATCTCTCCCGCAGCAGCGATAAAGGGGACTAGGGTTAGGTGTATATAGAGGACGTTTTCAGGTCCTACGTCGTATTGGAACTGTCTAATAGCCTCCAAAAAAGGTAGGCTCTCAATATCGCCCACTGTGCCACCAATTTCTACCATGACTAAATCCACGTCATCAGCGACTCTTAAAATGGCGGCTTTAATCTCGTCGGTGATGTGGGGAATCACCTGAACAGTTTTGCCTAGGTATTCGCCACGGCGTTCTTTTTGAATGACTGAGTTGTAAATGCGTCCCGTCGTGACATTGTTACGCTGACTCATCTTAGCTTGGGTAAAGCGTTCGTAATGTCCTAGGTCTAGGTCGGTTTCGGCACCATCGTCGGTGACGTAGACCTCTCCGTGTTGAAAGGGATTCATCGTGCCAGGATCCACGTTGATATAGGGATCCAGTTTAAGAATGGTGATTTTAAGTCCCCGGTTTTCGAGAAGGGCGCCCAGGCTGGCAGTGGCGAGACCTTTTCCCAAAGAGGAGACCACACCTCCGGTGGTAAAAATAAACTTAGTCTTCACAATTTTCTCCTAGCTTTGGGAGATTGTTGTAAAGCTTTCGACTTACAAAAGTCAATGCTTATAGTCCTCTTTGATGGATTAAAAAAGGAATTAAGTTGGTCAAGCCTTGGTCTAATAAGAA
>JAGRNM010000299.1 GCA_020440745.1 Deltaproteobacteria bacterium | reverse complement strand
TACAAAATTAAAAAAGTAAAAGATAAGATTTTGGGTCGCCAAATCAGCGATGCCAAGACCGTTGTCCAGCTCTTTGAGGATCTACAAAATGAGACCAAAGAAAAGCTCATTACCATTAATCTGGACTCCAAAAATAAAATTATCTGTTTCGAAGTGGTAGCTATAGGGTCTTTAAATGCTATTTATTTAAGGCCAGGGGAGGTTTTTCGTACTTCAATTTTAGTAAATGCAGCGGCGGCGATTGTCATTCATAATCATCCTTCTGGAGACCCTCGGCCTAGCAAGGAAGATAAAGAACTTACCAAACATCTTAAAATTGTCTCTGATGCGATGGGACTTAGTTTTTACGATCATGTCATCATTGGCCTCGATGGTTATTTCAGTTTTGCCGAAAAGCTTTTGATAAAATAGGGAGGTTGTTATGAAAGCTGTCATACTTGCCCGCGTTTCCAGTCACGAACAAGAACAAGGGCATTCGATTAAAGCCCAAGTGGACCGATTGCAAGAATACTGCAAACGGAAAGGCCTTGAGGTAATCAAGGCGTTTCAAATTGTCGAGTCTTCGACGCGTGGCAATAGGGTAGAATTTAATCAAATGATCGAATTTATCCAAAGCCAGGGTGAAACCGTAGCCTTGGTGGCTGATGCCGTGGATCGTGTGCAGAGAGGCTTTAAAGAATCTATTCTACTTGAAGAGCTTCGCCGCGCTGAGGTCGTAGAATTGCACTTTCTCCGCGAATCGATGGTGCTAAATAAAGATGCCAGTTCTTCAAGTCTCATGATGTGGGATTTTAGCGTCATGGGAGCACGCTCTTATGTTTTACAGCTAAGTGAAAACGTTAGACGCAGTATTAATTTTAAAATTAAGAACAAGCAATGGATTGCCAAAGCGCCTCTTGGTTATTTAAACCAAACGGACCCTATTACAGGGAAAAAGACACTCATCATTGATAAAGAGCGGGCTTTTATTATTCGCAAACTCTTTGAAGACTATGCCACGGGCACTTATTCTTTAACCGAGCTTACTCGAAGAGCTAAAATTTTAGGGTTTACCAATAAAAGCCAAAGTGAAAAGCCAGTTAGCAAAAGCCAAATTCATCACATCCTGAGAAACCCATTTTATTATGGTGTCATGCGTATCAAAGACGAACTCCACGAACACCATTACGAAACCATCATTGACAAGGCCCTTTTTAAAAAATGCCAAGAGGTCATGGAATCGTGGCACAAAAAGCCGTTTAAGTACGCTTCCAAACCCTTTTTATTCCGAGGCCTTTTACACTGTGGCTATTGTGGTTGTGCTGTTTCTAGCGATATGAAGAAAGGCAAATATATTTACTTGAGATGCACAAAATCAAAAGGACCCTGCAAAGCCGTCATGGTGCGTGAAGAGGTCATTATTGAGCAGGTTGGAGAGGTTTTTAAACAAATACACATTCCAGAAAACTTATTAAGCGCCATTGAGGGACATCTTAAAAACAGTGCCCAAGCAAAAGCTGATTACCACCGAGAAGCTATTCAAAAAATCCAGCATGATTATAATAACACCAAGGAAAGGCAAAACCGTCTTTTAGACCTATTTCTTGATAAGAGTATTACTAAGGATGAATACGACAAAAAAGCGCTTGAATTAGGCCAGAGGATTCAAGAATTAGAAGATCAATTAACCCTTCACAATAACGCAGATGAAGCCTTCAATAATACTGTAATCACCTTATTAAACTTAGCTTCTCGTGCTTATGAACTTTTTGAGAGTTCGAAAGTGGATCAAAAAAGACAACTCATGAACTTTGTACTTTCGAACTTAAACTTAAAGGGAAAAAATCTAGAATTTTCAATAAGAAAGCCCTTCGATGTCTTCACCAAAGGGCTTACCCGTCGAGAAATGCTCGGGGACTAGGATTCGAACCTAGATTGATGGAGTCAGAGTCCATAGTCCTACCATTAGACGATCCCCGATTCTTATCCAAGGATACATAATTTTTTTTGTATTTTGGGGTCAATGGGATTTTGATTTTCTATTTTTCCTACTTTAAGCTAAGGGTTAATGCGACTTATGTTCCAACAATATCAAAATATTCACTTTGTAGGTATCGGCGGTATTGGCATGAGCGGGATTGCCGAGCTTTTGCTTAACTTGGGCTATAAAGTTTCTGGCTCTGATCAAAAACGGACGCCATCTACTATTAAAAAAAAAAAAAAAGGCGC
>JAGRNM010000298.1 GCA_020440745.1 Deltaproteobacteria bacterium | reverse complement strand
AGCAAAAAAAGTATAAGCTGAGTCTGTCTTAGGTCTTAGCATTAAACTTAAACCAAGCTTCCAAGCCAAACCATCGCTTAGTCCATTAAAAGAACCCAAAGGATTGCCGTAATTAAAACCGGCATAGTCAATGCAGTGCCCAGCCTCATTTTGACAAATATCCCAGGTGCTACCACCGGTTATGCGAGTATAATAAAGACCCATCTCCGGGCCTAAGGCAAACCTAGCTTGAGAATCTGTGAAAAAATGAAGTCTAAGGTCAGCACCTGCTTTAAAAAAACGCATACTACTATACTGACTAAATTGACGTATTCCTCCGCCTTCAATAGAAGGAGCTACCTGTAGGTTAAGGATAGAGCGCCTATGATTAGCAAAATCCCCGCCTAGTGCTAGTCCCCCGCCTCCAGCGATACTTCCGTGGGTCCCCGATTGGGGAAGATAGACGCCGCTCTCCACACGACCTAAGACTCCAACTGAAAAATCTTTACTAATTTTATCAGACATTTCTTTTCTCCCCAAGGTTAGAGCTTCTGAGACAAAATCTACGCATACCTAAGACAAAGAAAGCAAAGGCCATGGGCAATAACCATAAAGTAGAATCAGAAGCCTCAGAGCTTTTGAATAAGCTGCAACTGACGGTGGGCAGCTCGATGTTTTGTTGATTATTTTCTTCTGCAGAAGTTTTAGTGTCCTCTCCTGCTAGGTCTTCACTAGCTGGAGAAGGAGACGGTAGAGGAAAATCCGGTCCAGTGGGATTTTCCTCAGGGAGGGGCTGATTATTTTCGTCACAAGGATAATCATCGGCTCCGTCTAAAATACCGTCTCCGTCCGAATCCCAATTATTGGCCTTTAAACAAGTTTGATCAGAATTATTTTCTTCTTCGTCGCTTAAACCGTCATTGTCATCATCAGAATCACAAAGGTCTCCAAATTCGTCATGATCTGTATTGGTTTGATCGTGGTTGGCAACTTCTGGACAGTTGTCCTCTTCATCCACAATTCCATCCTGATCCTGATCGGGAGGAGGATTTTCTAAAGTAGGCGCATAACTACAAGGCCCTTCAATAAGCACATGGACTCCCGGACTAGAAAAATCGCAACTATCTTCATCATTGGGCTTGCCATCATTGTCTATATCAGAATCACAGGCGTCACCTCTTCCATCTTGATCAAAATCTTGTTGGTAGGCATTGGCAACTAGAGGACAGTTATCTTCTTGATTAGGAATACCATCATTATCCTGATCGGGATCACAAACATTACCCAAGCCGTCTCCATCCCGATCCCTTTGTAAGGGATTATAATCAAGGGGACAGTTATCCACCACATCTTCCACCCCATCTTGATCATCATCACGATCACAAAGGTCACCCACTCCATCAAAGTCACTGTCCTGTTGATCTCCGTTAGAACAACGGTAAGCCTGCCCAAAGACTTCTTCTCCCTCACTGTTGGTATAAAGCTGCTTATAGTTACAAGAAGGAACAGACCTTGGACTGCAGTTGTCGACTTCATCCAAAATACCGTCGTGGTCTAAGTCTAAATGGGTGCATAGTTTAGTGCAAAGACTGTCCGAGGTGCCGTTTAATTCACCATCATCGCACTCTTCATAAAAAATATAGTCCTTTTGATTTTCTTGGGAGACCAAAGCATAGTGTTCTAATTTACCATTACCGCAGGTGTCGATATTAAGTAGTTTGCCATTATTTCGATCATAAAGATAAACTTGGTGAAAATAATTATCATAAGTTGAGGCCTCTATCAGAGCCTTGTCTTCTGCACTACCCACTAGGCTTTTGATCTTATTACCATCTACATAGATATTAAAACGAGTGAACAAGACATGACTGGACTGAATTTTAAGAGCACCCACTGGATTAGGATGCTGACTAAAGTCTAATTCAGTAACACTTAAGATAGGATAATCAAAAAGAGGAGTCAGAGGATCAAAGTCAAGGGGTCTATCTACACTAGCTCCGCTGAGGATCATATTAAAATCATCATTTAACAAATAATCAGGCGTAAAGTCCCCAGCTGTATTTGCCTGAGGACCATTGCCATCTCCTGCCTTGAGCACATAACTACCATGGGTGATATTAATTTTTAAGTTTTGATAATCGGGTTTGGCTATGCCTAATTCAAAGCAGATGCGATTACTATTTAGATTAAAACCTTCAAATACGGTGGCAAATTCAATTTGATTTTGAAAAGTACAAATGGCTTTAGT
>JAGRNM010000297.1 GCA_020440745.1 Deltaproteobacteria bacterium | reverse complement strand
TGAGGGCTCGTTAAGGCCGAACCTCCCTGGATCATGACGGTCAAAGTAAAACGATCATAGAGACTGACTTGTTCCCTATCTACAAAAAGCCTAATCGAAGGGGTATCCGCCCTCAAGGGGTTAGAGAAAAATAAGAAAGCAAATAATAAAATAAAATATAAGTTTTTCTTCATGGTCTTTAAAGTAAGCTCTAATGGATTTAAAGCTTAGGAACCAATAAAAATTTACCAATCCTTTTCTGGCCTTGGGGAACCTCTTAGCGTGTTTAAAATCTGTTGTTCTCGTATTTCTCCCACGCGGTCTTGAATACTATTGAGCCAGCGCTCAGCTTCTTTGGCTTCTTCCGATTCTTGAGGTTGAGGCAGTTTGTCTTGTTTTTTGTTTCCCTGATCGGGTGCCTCCCCTTGGGGCCTTAATGGACCCTTTAAATCATCGACGTCTCGTTCTCCTTGCCTTTTTTGATCGCCCTGCTTTTGATTTTTTTGCTCTTGCGAGTCTTTTTTAGCGTCTTGAGAGTCCGAGGACTGGGACTGATTTTTTTGAGAATCCTTGGCTTCTGACTTTTGCTTGCCCTGCTGACCCTCCTCTTCTTGTTGTTGCTCCTTTTGGTCTTCTTGGCCTTTTTTACCTTGTGCTTTTTGTTGGTCTTGTTGGTTTTTTTGGTTTTTTTGATCCTCTTCTTTTGGTGAAGAGTTTTTTTGCTCTTGAGAAGATTTTTGTTCTTGAGAATTTTTAGAATCCTGCCCTTTTTGACCTTCTTGAGAGTCTTTGTTTTTACCTTCTCCTTGTGAAGGTTGCGGAGGCTTTTTTTCTAAAAGTTTTTTAACAAAATCTCGATTACGTTTTGCCAAAAGATCTTTGGGTTTTAGACTTAAAGCCTTGTCATAAGCTTCTAAAGCCTCCTCTAGTTTTTTTAGTCGGTACAAGGCATTACCCAAGTTATAATAGGCCTTTTCTTGCAGTTCTTTGTCCTGGCTGTTGCTGGCAGCTTCAAAACTCTTTCTAGCAGCCTCAAAATCTCCTAAGCGATATTGGGCCACACCTTGCTTATAATACAAGTCCGCACTAGGGGCTTCTTCTAAGGCCTCCGAAAAAGACTCTAAGGCCTTTTGATAATCTTGTTTCACAAAAGACTTCTGTCCCTGATAGTCTTCCCAAAGGGTCTGAGGCCCTTCGCCCCAAGCAAGACTAGGCAAGAAAAAACTTAATGTAATAATTAAAATTAATAGTTTCATCTGCTTAAAAATTAAATACTTTTTAAAAGTCTTTCTAAAAATAAAAATAACAAAGCCAAGGCCAGAGGATAATAAAAACGGCTTTCCATGATTTTTTGTTTACTGACCTGAAACTCAGTAGGCTTTAACCCTCGACGAATCCCTTGGATATAAAGACTCTCTAGATCCGCTTCCGAACTCACGCTTCTTGCATAGACCCCGCCGGTTTTAAGGGCTAAGTCTTTTAAAAAATCTTCTTTTAGCTGACTTAACACTCTTTTTCCGTTCCTATCTCTTTTAAAGCCTCCTTGGGGATCGGGCACAGGAGCTCCCTCTGGGGTCCCAATGCCTAAGACAAAAAGTCTGATTTTTTGTTCTTTAAGTTGCTCTAAGACCTTTTTTAATTTCTCGCTATGGTCTTCTCCATCACTCATTAAAAGAATGGCTTTATCGGCTTCTGATTTGGGAAAAAGTCCCATGGCAAGGTTTAAAGCCCCTGCCAAGTCTGTCCCTTGAATTGGAATAGTATCCGTAGAAAGTTCATCTACGTAACGTTTTAAACTAGGGTAATCTACTGTTAGTGGACTTAAAAGAAAGCTTCTTCCGGCAAAAGCAACTAGGCCTACCCGATCACCTTTTAGCTCGCCTAACAAATCCTGTAGTTCCTGCCTTTGTCTTTCAAAGCGATTGGGTTTTAAGTCTTCGGCAAGCATAGAATCGCTTACATCTAATAAGATGATTAAATGAACACCTTTCATCGAGACCTCAACTTCACGGCTACCCCATTGAGGTTCTGCCAAAGCTAAGATCAAAAAAAATAAAGCTAAGACAGCAAAGGCTCGACGCAAACGACGGGAGGAGGTTTTTTCCCAACGGGCAAAGTGAGAAAAAAGCCTTGTCTCACCCAATTGTTTCCAAACTTTTTTGCGCCATGAACTTTGGTTCACAAAGAGCAAGGCCAAGCCTAAGAGAAGAAACAATAATAAAAAAAATTTTGGATTAGCCCAACGCATCGTTATTAAA
>JAGRNM010000296.1 GCA_020440745.1 Deltaproteobacteria bacterium | reverse complement strand
CGTTGCTTTTATTTATTTTTTGCCATTGATTTTAGCAAGGTGAGCAAGAAAGAGCGAAGAACGAACGGCGAATAAAGAATGCTCAAGATAGAACAAGACCTAGATCGTTTTAAACAAATCGTTCGAGGTAAGATTAAAAAAAATCTTAAGAAATATATTTCTTCCGGGGAAATGATAGGGCGTCAAGGTAAAGATCTTATTAGTATCCCTGTGCCTCAGATCGATACTCCTCATTTTACCTACGGTAAAAATCCTAAACAAGGTGTAGGCCAAGGTAAGGGTAATCCAGGTGATCCCGCTCCCGGTCAAGAAGGAAATGGTTCTCAGGCAGGCGATGCTCCTGGTCAGCATATTTTAGAAGTTGATATTTCTATGGAGGAATTAGCAGAGCTTCTAGGAGAAGAGCTAGAGCTTCCTCGTATTACGCCTAAAGATTCTAGCGAATTACAAACTATCAAAACCAATTATAGTTCAATTTATCGTAGTGGTCCTGACTCTCTTATTCATCGCAAACGTACCTATAAGCAGGCCTTAAAAAGACAAATTTTGATGGGGCAGTACCGTCCTGACAATCCTGTTATTTTACCAGCAAGAGAAGATAGGCGTTATCGTTCTTGGTCAGAAGAGCATCTTCCCGAAAGTAAGGCAGCTATTATTTATATGATGGATGTAAGTGGTTCTATGGGAGCTAAGCAAAAAGAGATTGTTAGATTAACTAGTTTTTGGATCGATACTTGGATCCGTAGTCAATATAAGGGGCTTGAAGTTAGGTATATTATTCATGACGCTGTGGCTAGAGAAGTAGATCAGAACCGCTTTTATCATACAAGAGAATCGGGTGGCACGATTATTAGTAGCGCTTTAGAGCTTTGCCAAAAATTAATCGATGAAGAGCTGGATCCGTCTTTATATAATATTTACGCTTTTCATTTTAGTGATGGGGATAATTGGTCTGCTAAAGATACGACAAAGTGTTTAGAGGTTTTAGAAAATCAATTGTTACCTAAGTTAAATCTCTTTGGCTATGGTCAGGTGGATAGCGAGTACGGCAGCGGACAATTTTTGCAAGATCTTGAGGGGAAGTTTCAGGGTCAAAAAGAAAATTTAGTGACCGCCAGAATTGAAGATAAAGAAAAAATTATAGACTGTATTAAAATATTTTTAGGCAAAGGACGTTAAGGTGCATAAAACTAACTTAAGCCCTGAACTAGAAGAGGTCAGACGCATCATCGAGTCTTATGCCAAAGACTATGGTTTGGATTATTTTCCTGTTATTTTTGAAGTCCTAGACTGGAAGCAGATTAATATGGTGGCAGCTTATGGCGGTTTTCCTAATCGTTATCCTCATTGGCGTTTTGGTATGGAGTATGAGAGACTATCTAAATCTTATGCTTATGGTTTAAGTAAAATCTATGAGATGGTTATTAATAATAACCCTTCGTATGCTTATTTGCTCCATTCTAATACAGATATGGATCAAAAGTTAGTCATGGCCCATGTGTATGGGCATTCTGATTTTTTTAAAAACAATCTTTATTTTAGCCACACTAATCGTAAGATGATGGATCAGATGGCTAATCATAAAACCAGGATAAAAAAATATATTGATGAAGAAGGGTTGGAAAAAGTTGAAGCCTTTATTGATGTGGCTCTTTCTTTAGAAAATTTAATTGATACTCATGGCCCTTATATCCAAAGAAAAAGAGAAATTAATCAAGGAGATGAGCAAGAAAAAGAGACTGTAAAAAAATTAAAAAGTAAATCCTATATGGATAAATATATTAATCCAGAGGCTTTTTTAAAAGAACAAAAAGCTGAGCTAGAAAAAGCCAAAGAGGAAAAAAAGAAGTTTCCTGCCGATCCAGAGCGTGATGTTTTGCACTTTTTAATTCAGTATGCTTCTTTAGAGCGTTGGCAAAGGGATATCTTGAGTATTATTAGAGAAGAGGCGTATTATTTTTTGCCTCAGATGCAGACTAAAATCATGAACGAAGGTTGGGCAAGTTTTTGGCATTCTACTATTATGACTCAAAAGGCTTTAAAACCCAGTGAGTTTATTGATTATGCTGACCATCATGCCGGAACTTTAGCTACTTCTCGTGGAGGCTTAAATCCCTATAAGTTGGGTATAGAATTATTTAGAGATATTGAGGATCGTTGGAATAAGGGTAAGTTTGGTAAGGACTATGAAGACTGTAAGGATATGGTAGAAAGAAAACGCTGGAATAAAGATTTGGGACTGGGAC
>JAGRNM010000295.1 GCA_020440745.1 Deltaproteobacteria bacterium | reverse complement strand
GAACTTAATATTGGTCATAGTATTGTTGCTCACGCCGTCATGGTAGGTTGGGAAAAAGCCGTGCGAGAAATGAAGGCCTTAATCTCATGAAAGTGCTCTCGGTCAAACAAATGGCCCAATGGGACCGTCTAAGTCTAAAAAAAATTCCAGCGACAAAACTCATGTTTCGAGCGGCTCAGGCAGTCTTTCATCTTTTACAAGAAGAAGGACTTCAAAATAAAAGTGTTTTGATCCTAGCGGGACCAGGCAATAATGGAGGTGATGGCTTAGCCTTAGCGACTTTATTAGAATCTTTTAATATTCCCTGTCAGGTTTTTGCTTTTTTTAAAAAAGAATCTTTAGCTCCCAGCCCAAAGTATTTTTATAATCAACTTAAATCTCCTGTCATTCACATTAAAGAAAAAAAAGAATTAAAAAAAATAAAGGCTCCTTTAAATCAAAGCAATTATCTCGTGGATGCACTTTTTGGCATTGGTTTAAACAGGCCTATTCAAGGTATTTTTGAAAAAGCTTTAAGCTTGGCTAATCAGAGCCAGGCCAAAAAAATTGCTATCGACATACCCAGTGGGATCTCCGCAGAAACAGGAGAAGTTTTAGGAAAAACAGCTTTTAAAGCGGACAAGACCCTAAGCTTTGAGGTTCCTAAAATAGGGCAACTCAAACCTGTTGCTTGGGATTATGTTGGTAAACTTTTTATAAGGCCTATTGGTTTATTAAAATCAGAAGAGAAAAAAATAAAAACTAAATTTTATTTTAATGATCCTCAAGAGCTCTTAGGCAGTTTAAAAAAAAGGAGCTTTTACTCCCATAAACGTAGCGTCGGTAAAGTACTAATCTTAGCAGGCTCTTCTAAAATGATGGGAGCCGGTTATTTAGCTGCCTTAGCAGCCTATCGTTCTGGTGCAGGATGGGTAAAATGGGGCGTGCCTTATTCTTGTTTGAGTGTGGCCACTAGCCTTTTGCCAGAGGCCATCATAGAACCTCTAGAAGAAAAAAAACAAAAGCTAGAGCCGATTTCCCCAAATCAAGTGCATAGCCTTTGTCAAGAAGTTGACAGTATTCTTCTAGGACCAGGGTGGGGGAGGACGCAGACAAGTTTAATTTGGATGGAGACTTTTTTACAGCACTATCCCAAGAATAAACCTTTAGTCTTAGATGGAGATGCTCTTTATCTCTTAGCTAAAAATAAAAAGCTTTTTTCCTATCTAAAAGAAGCTAAGGTTTTATTAACTCCCCACTTAAAAGAGATGGCTAGGTTATGGACTATTTCTTTAGAAGAGCTTTTGGCTAAAAGAGAAGATTTAAGCATCAAGCTAGCAAAAAAATATAAAATTTTTTTAATCTTAAAAGGCCATCATAGTCTTTTTATTAATCCTAAGGGAAATTTGCTCTTTAATGCCTGTGACTCCACTGTCTTAGCTAGCGCCGGAAGCGGAGATGTTTTAGCTGGCTTACTAAGCGGTCTCCTATCTCAAGGTTACAGTCTAGATTTAGCTGCCAAATTAGGGCTTTTTATTCATGGTAGAGCAGGAGAACTTTGGGAAAAAAAACAAGGTCCTCAAGGCTTATTAGCTAGAGATTTGTGCCAAGAAATACCTAGTATTTTGGGAAGCCTGATTTGAATAACATATTAAAAAACTACTTAAGTCATTCTCCAGAAGAGACCCTGGCCATTGCTCAAAAATTTGTACTTGAGCAAAAAGAAAAAATACAGCAAGGGCTCATCGTGGCCTTAAAAGGAGAATTAGGCCTGGGGAAAAGCCTTTGGGCCAAGGCGATGATTGCCAAATTGGTTGCTTTGCCGGAGGAAGAAATCCTTTCTCCCACATTTACCTTGGTAGAAGAATATACCAGCCTCAAGGGGCAAAAGATTTTTCATGTGGATCTTTACCGCTTAGAAAAAGCCAGTGATTTAGAAGTGTTAGATGTAGAAAACCTTTTTAAAAAAGGAAACCTATGTCTAGTAGAATGGCCAGAAAGAGCCCCTTCTTGGAGAGCTTATTGGGATTTGGAAATTTTATTTAAAAAGCCAAAAGAGGGCTTGCGTGAAATTACTATCCAAAGCATAGAGGCTTTAACTTAACAAAAAAATGAGTGCTTCTCCCTACAAAAAAAACGGCCATCTGCCAGCCAAGATAGAACAGACTGGTTTAGAGCACCTGGATCCTCTTAAGCGCTATTTAAAACAAATTAGCCAGTATCCTTTTTTAAGCTTGCAAGAGGAAAAGGATTTAGCCAAACGTTTTG
>JAGRNM010000294.1 GCA_020440745.1 Deltaproteobacteria bacterium | reverse complement strand
TACCTGGGTGTCACAAGCATACAACTCTTTACGAGTCTTTAAGACCATGACGATTTCTTCCACACTAGCATTGCCAGCACGTTCGCCAATACCATTGACTGTGCACTCCACTTGTCTGGCACCAGCACGGATAGCCGACAAACTATTGGCCACTGCCAAACCTAAATCATTATGGCAATGGACACTAATGATGGCTTTTTCTATATTAGGTACCTTCTTTTTTAAATGGGTGATCAGTTGAAAGAATTCCTCCGGCGTGGTGTAACCCACTGTGTCTGGAATATTGACTGTGGTTGCTCCGGCTTCAATCACCGCTTGCACTACCTCAGCTAAAAAGCTCCAGTCGGTACGGGTGGCATCCTCTGGGCTAAACTCCACATCTGGAGTATGACCGCTTGCATGCTTAACCGCAATCACTGCTTGTTTTAAGGCTTCCTCGCGACTCATCTTTAATTTATATTTTAAGTGTAAGTCGCTGGTTGCCAAAAAAGTATGAATACGTGCCTTTGGAGCTACTTTAATAGCCTCCCAACAACGATCAATATCACTTTCGGTGGCACGACTTAATCCAGCAATGACGGGTCCTTCTATTTCAGAAGCAATCCTGTGTACTGATTCAAAGTCCCCTTGAGAAGCAATGGGAAAACCGGCTTCAATAATGTCCACACCTAAACGAGCCAATTGGTGGGCCATCCTCAGTTTTTCTTCTAAGTTCATAGAACAACCTGGCGATTGCTCTCCATCCCTCAAGGTAGTGTCAAAAATCTTAACGACTTCATTTGGCTTAACTTTACTCATAAAAACTCCTGTTTTTCAAAATAGCCCATTCCTTTTTGTAAAGAAAAGGCTTTAATTTCTTTTTTTAAAAGAGGTTTAAGGAGAAGCCCAAAAAGGAAATAAAAGGATTAATAAATACTAATCTTTCCCTTGAATGACCCGAAGAGGTTCGGCTTCCAAAGAAGACCCCTCCGGGTGACTAAGGCTTTCTAGATTAAGGGAAAGCTGCTCTGGATTAACAGGTTTATTTAAAAGTAAACGAACAAAAGCCTCCACTGGCCCTGTCAAAATATAAACTATGGTAAAGGTGAAAATCATTATATCAGGAAGACTAGCCACAATAAAAATAGCAATAGCAATGCCCACTAAAATAAAAAAGCCCTGACGGTTTAAGGTAATTACCTTAAGACTGCGATACCTAATGGGGCTTACCATCATCAAAGCCATGACCACACAAAAAGCCAAGATTAAGGGTTGGGAACCTGTCACAACATTGCTGTCTCTAAATAAAAAGACTACATAAGAGGCAATGCTATAAGCTGCCATGGGAATAGGCAAACCTTGAAAATGCTTACTAGACTCTGTAGAGGCCTGCACATTAAAACGAGCTAGCCTTAAAGCACCGCAGACAAAAAATAAAAAAGCAGCAGCCCAACCAAATTTACCATAAGTCTTTAAGGCAAAGGTATAAGCTAAGACTGCCGGCGCCAAACCAAAACTCACGACGTCACTTAAGCTGTCGTACTGTATCCCAAAATCACTATGAGTATGAGTTAAACGAGCTACCTTACCATCTAAGCCATCAAAAACCCCTGCAATTAAAACCATCCACGCACTGTGCAAAAACTTACCGTCAATGGCAAAAATAATAGACAAAAAACCACAAAAAAGCGCCATCGTCGTCACCAAATTAGGCAAGACATAAATGCCCTGGCGACGAAAACGTTCTCGTTTAGAGGCCTTTAAATTTTTGTTTCTGCTATTCATGGGCTAAACTAGTAAGTTTTTACCAAAAGATTATTCTTTAGACAAGGGATCAAATATAAAAATTAATAAAGAATTTAAAGAACTTAATAAGGAGAATCAAGCCTTTAGAGTGTTTTTACCTCGATGCATGGCTACGTGGCCACTCCGCACCAACTCCAAGACTTCAAAATTTTTAAGACTTTTAAGGAGTTCTTCCGAACGGTCGACTTCCAAAACAAACTGTAAAATCTTTAATTCGTCTTTTTCATCCACTAATTGAGCATTAAATTTTTCTATGAGTTTTTGGAGCTTAGGCTCATCTTTGGGGGAAGCTTTTACCTTAATTAACATTAATTCCCGCCAAATATGCTCTTGAGTGCTTAAATCCACCACCCTTAAAACATCTACTAACCGATTAAGCTGCTTAGTGATTTGCTCAATAATGTGCTCATCCCCATGAGTCAGCAAAGTAATACGACTAAGCTTGGGATCCGTCGTAGGAGCAACCGTCAAGGCGTCAATATTAAAGCCCCGACCAG
>JAGRNM010000293.1 GCA_020440745.1 Deltaproteobacteria bacterium | reverse complement strand
GCCACTTTAAGTCCTGGTTTTCCCCAAACTACAGGCACTTCTCGCTCGGATAGCGCTTTAGGGATTGGGGGGAGAATTGGTTTGATTTATCGCCCTATCGACCAACTACAATTGGGAGCCATGTATGTTTTTAGAAGTCATTTTCAAAAGTTTAATCGCTATTCTGACCTCTTATACACAGGCTTAGACATGCCTAGAGAAATCCAGGCGGGACTAGCGGGCAAACCCATCCCTGGTCTGCTTTTAATGTTAGACTATCATTGGATTAATTGGTCTGATAGTGGCCTCATTGGAGATAATTTGGCCCTAGGAGGTCTAGGTTGGAGGGATCAACATGTTATCGCCTTTGGTATTGCCTATGACCTCAACCCTAAGCTTTCTTTTCCGCTGACAGTGAGAGCGGGTTATAATTATGGCCGTTCTCCCATTACACCAGCCAATACTTTCCGTAACCTATTAATCCCCACAGTGGTAGAACACCATATCACCGCCGGACTTAGTTTTGAATTAAGCGAACACGTTACTCTAGACGGAGCCTATGTTTATGAACCCTCCAACACAGTCACTGACGATGGTAGTGGCAATCCTACAGGAGCCGGCTCATTTACTGGCACCAGCGCCCATGCCTTTTCGGTAGGTTTCCGTGGATCTTGGGGAAAGTTTAAACCTATAGAATAAGCTTAAGCACTTGCTGTCCCTAAGCTGTTATAAAAGTTTAAAATAGCCTGACGACTTAAATAGCCAAGCAGCCTTGGCTTTGTTAATGATTCAACAACCGCCACCTTATCAAAGCCAGAATTCTTTAATACTTCTAAAGCCTCAAAAAGTGTATTTTGAGGAGTAACAAAAAGACTAGTTTTTTCACAAAAATCTTCTGCAACGACTAAATCTTTTAAATCTTCTAGATTTTCCTCAACCTCTTCTAGGCTATGAATACTCAGACGACCTACTAGGTTGCCTTCTTCGTCTTTAACAAAAAAGTAAAACTCATGTTCTTTTTTAGCTAAGTTTCTTAAATCCTGTAAGGGTAAGCTTTGTGGAATAATAGCCTGAGAAGAAAAATTATGGAAAGCCTCTCCCACCTTAAGTCGGTTTAAGAGTTTGGGATTCATATCCCAAAGATGAGCTTTAGAATAAAATTTATTATCTACCTGGTTTTTAAAGATAGAAGAATGACGAGAAAAAATCAGAGAAACTACCGACACCACCATCAAAGGAGGCAATAATTCATAACCACCGGTAATCTCAGTCACCATAACCAAAGCTCCTAAGGAAGCCCTAGTCACCGAGCTAAAAAAACTAGCCATACCTACAATAATAAAAGGAGTCACCTCAGGAACCCACTGAGGAAAAAGCTGATGAAAAACCAATCCACAGGCCCCACCCATCATACCGCCGATAAAAAAGCTAGGCACCAAAATACCTGCTGAACCTCCCGATTGAATGGTTAAGCTAGTACTCAACATTTTAAAAAAGGCCAGTCCCAGAAAAAAAGCTAAAGCCGTCCAAAACTCTTTAGGATATTGAGAATGTAGGACTTTTTGCATAAAGAGAAGCCCTCCCCCAATAACTTCAGGCACAAAGAGCGCCAGCAAGGCCAAGCCCAAACCGCCTAAGGCAGGCAAATATTGGGGCTTAATCTTAAGCTGAGCAAAAAAACCCTCGCCCGTCCATTGATAAAGCTTAACAAATAAATAGGCGCTGGCAGTACACACTAAAGCCAAAACAATATAAAAGATTAACTCGAAAGGAGTATGAAAAAGTCCTGCTTTAAAACTAAGGATATGTCCAAAGCCATAAAAGGCACCAAAAGTAGTATAAGCTGAAACAGAGGCAATAATAGCCGGAATCAAAGCATCAGACTCAAAGTCTTCTTTATACAAAACCTCTACCGCTGTAATGGCGCCTCCCAATGGAGTCCTAAAAATTGCACCCAAACCACCTGCGGCTCCTGCTAAAAATAAAGTCCTTTGTGCTCTGGCCCCTAATTGAAGCAAGACTCCAATTAACGAGCCAATGCCAGCTCCCATTAAAGTCACGGGCCCTTCTTTTCCACCAGAGCCACCGCTTCCCAAAGTAAACAATGAGGCAAAAAACTTAACCACTGTGGTTCTTTTTTTGAGTTTGCCAGAGTTTTGATGAAAACACTTAAGGTAGGTCTCCGTCCCTCCTCCTCGGGTCTCAGGAGCCCAACGCATCGTCAACCATCCCACCAAAAGTCCCCCAACGACGGGAAACAAAAAACCAAAAAAACGCTGGGGAAAAATCTTATCCGAATTAATAAAAGACTCAGTTATCTCT
>JAGRNM010000292.1 GCA_020440745.1 Deltaproteobacteria bacterium | reverse complement strand
CTGCTTTTAGTCTTCCTAAGTTAGATTGTTCTTTGGGAGGAGGGCCTAAGGTTGGAGAAGAGGCTATTTCTTTTGTTTTGCCCAATATGGAAGGTCAGCAAATAAGCTTGAAGGATTTTAGGGGGAAGGTCTTACTGCTTAATTTTTGGGCTTCTTGGTGCGGCCCTTGTCGAGAAGAAATGCCTTCTTTGGAGGCTTTGTATCAGCGTTATCAAGATCAAGATTTTGTAGTTTTAGGTCTTAGCTTAGATGAAGGTGGTTGGGAGCCTGTGAAGGACTTTCTTAAGCAAGTAGGTGTTAGTTTTCCTATTGTTTTGGATGAAAAATTAGAAGTCAGTGACCAATACCAGATTTTTCGCATTCCAGAGACTTATTTTATTGATCGAGAAGGTCGCATTGCGGGTAAGATTGTAGGGCCACAAAACTATGACCAAAAAGTTTTTTACCAAAAAGTAGAACGCTTGTTAGAAAAACAAAAAGACTAAGTTTTAAAGCCTTGCTCCTTTAACTAATGGGAGAATTCGATTTTTTAACCATTTGGTTGTTTTGATCGACGAGGATTACAGTAGGCTCATGGCGGGCAGCTTCTTCTTCTGGTAGCCACACAAAGTTAGTGATAATCACTAAATCTCCTTTTTTAGCCAAATGAGCTGCTGCCCCATTAATACAAATAGTTCCGGAACCAGCGGGGGCCTCTAAGGTGTAAGTTTCTAAACGATTGCCATTGGTTACATCCCACACATGGACATGCTCATGGGGGAGCAATCCAGCGGCCTTCATTAGATTGGCATCAATGGAAATACTTCCTTCGTAGTGAAGATCTGCATCGGTAACAGTCGCGCGATGGATTTTTGATTTTAGAACAGACCGGAACATGTTAAGTTTTTAATAGGCTTAAGTAGCCTAACTGTCAAGATCAAGCCATGATTCTTAAATTATTTAAAAAAACTAGCCAAATTACCCAGGGGCTCCTTCACTTAGGCCGACTGGGCTCAAAGGCCTCCCGTCTGAGTTTTTTAAAGCGAGAAAGACGTAAGTTTTTGAGCAAATTAGGTGAAGAAACTTATCAATTAATACAAAAGGGTAGGCTAAAAAGTCCGGGCTTAAAGCGCTTAGCCCTTCAGGTACAAAAAATTGATCAATTGATGAGTGAGTCTGATTATGGAGGGGAGAAGGGGACTCCTTTTAAAGGGAAAGATTAAAACCTTTGCTAAGCCCCTATCCAGAAAGAGCTTTTGGTCTTAGCTGCTTTTTACTCTGAATAAATTAGAAAATAAAAAAGCCCGATGGATTTTTAAACTCATCGGGCTTAAAAATGGAGACGAGCAGGATCGAACCGCCGACCTTCTGAATGCCATTCAGACGCTCTCCCAACTGAGCTACGTCCCCTGTAATTTTTTTAAGGCTGCTTCTTTTAATCAGAGGAAGGCCTTTAGTCAATGGCAAAAGCTAAAGCTGAATTTTTGGGCAAAACCAAGTGCCGCGTTGGTTTTGAACTATTTTAGAGACTTGTCCTTGGCCGTCTAGGGTAGTTTTTCCTTCTCTGCCGTAAACCTGTAAGTAGTTTTGCATCACACCTCGATGGCCTAAACCGTTGAGGTAGTCTCTTAGAGAGACACCGCCTTGTTGAATACCTAGTTTTAAAACCTTTTTAGCCGCCTGAAGCAGTTTTTTTAGTTCTTCATCTTTAGTTTCTTCTACTAATTTTCTAGGATCTAAATGGGCTTGATAAAGACTTTCACAAGCATAGATATTTCCCAAGCCTGCTGCTATTTTTTGGTTAAGTAATAGGCTTTTTAAATTTAATTTGGGATGGCGTCGACATGCTTTTAGGTAGGTTTTAAAAGTTAAATTGGGATCATTATAATCGAGTCCCAGATTATCCAAGAGAGGATTGTCAGAAAAGTTTTTTTGAAAACTTAAACTTAAGGAGCCAAAACGACGGGCATCTGTATAATGGACTTGGCTGCCATTATTAAAAATTAATTTTAAATGGGTATGTTTAAGAGCTTCTGCTTTTTTAGAGTAATAACGAAGTCTTCCGCTCATGCCTAAATGAATAATTAAGCTTATGTCTTTTTCAAAAACAAAAATCAGGTATTTGGAGCGTCGTTTTAATTTTTCCAGCTTTAGCCCTTGGAAAGTACTTCGCATTGTGTTGCCTTGTACTTTCTTAAGAGGCGCTAGTGGAGAAAGTATAATCTCTTTTAAAGTGAGTCCTTCTATTTGTTGAAGGCTTAAACGTGTGCATTCGACTTCTGGCAATTCGGGCATGAAAAAAAAAAAAAAAACTTTTTTAACCAATG
>JAGRNM010000291.1 GCA_020440745.1 Deltaproteobacteria bacterium | reverse complement strand
TTACTTCAACTCCAAAACTACTGGGCAATGATCGGAGCCTTCGACGTGCATTTGCAAGGAGGCGTTTTTGACGCGATCTTTTAGTTCGGGTGTGATAAAAAAATAATCAATCCGCCAACCTACGTTATTGCGTCTAGCAAAACTGCGATAGGACCACCAGGTATAGTGATCAGGGCCTTTTTCAAACTCTCTAAAGATGTCAATAAAGCCACTATTAATTAATTTATCTAACCAGGCGCGTTCTTCTGGTAAAAAACCGGTGGTGCCTTCGTTTTGTTTAGGGCGGGCGAGATCAATTTCTTTATGGGCCGTATTAAAGTCTCCACTTAAGATAATGGGTTTTTTCTTAGCCTTTTTTAATTTTAAGGCTTGATCCAAGACAGCATCGCTATAGCGCAATTTGTAAGGAACTCGACCCAAGTCGGGTTGGCCGTTGGGATAGTAGCTATTAAATAAAATAAAGTCTTTATATTCCGCAATCAGGGTGCGGCCTTCACGGTCAAATTCTTCAATACCTAGGCCTTCGGTGATTTTTAATGAGCTTCTGCCAAATAGGGAAAACTACTTGGTAGCGCTACGTCGTTTTCTAAGGGATTGAGACTAGGACCCAATATGCCATCACCATCTAGATCTAATAAGGTTAAATCATTGCCCGGAATATCCAAGTCCAGCCAAATGAGGGCCAGTACCCTATCTACAAATGCTTCCCCAGGACGTAGACCATTGGGAAAATTGGGCATTCCCCCTACGATAATTGCTAGCACATCAGGAATAAAAAACTTTAAAGACTGATCGTCACAATTATCCATAGGAAGTGAAGGAGCAATACAAGCGTCCCAACCTAAGACAATAAAATCATCATCCAGTCCTGTATTGTTAATAGTTTCCATGCCCGGTACACCTTGGTGCCAGGTGTTTAAGCTAATGGCTATGGGATCACTAGGAAGTAATCCTAATCCTTTCATATTATCAGCGTCTTCTTTAGGAGAAGATTGGTTATAAGCCTCCTTATCTCCAGATAGGTTAAGTAAGAGGTTGCTGCCGGGAAAACCTGCTCGATCAATAGTATGGTAAGAGTCAAAAGAGTATTGAGAAAAAACAAAAGGCCCAGGATCAGTTGGTGTGGGAGTCGGTGTGGGTGTGGCTTCGCAATCTGTGTCAGTGCATAGATTATTATTTGTCTCCATAGGGTCACTGCTGCCGCATGCCCAAAAGCCTGCACTTAGTAAACTAAGATTGAGTAGAATGATAAAAGTTTTTTTATTCATGACAAAAGTCCTTTAATTTTTTTGAGAGCTACTTAGTCTTAGTGACTAAAGTCGTGTGGCAGTGGTTGCCCATATCTGAAGAAAACTCTCAGTATTATTTGCTAAGCTTTCCATAGCGCTAAACTCCATGACAATAGCCATGGTATTAGTGCCTGCAAAAAAGTCAGTATTGAGTCCTGTGGGCATTAGACTTGTGAATACATCTAGAGACGTAAATTGAAGATCTTCAGGATCGGTATCAGAGATAAGGTTACTTAAAGTGTTTTGAATCCCTTCAAAATCAGCAAAAAAAGGATCGTCAAAGAGGCCTGCGATGATTTTTACTCTGCTTCCATCGGAGTCTTCCTGCTCTAGGATTGTTTGAACCGGTCCAGAAAGAATACTACCATTGAGTCCGGGTAAATGATGAACTTGGACTCCCCATTCTCCAATTTGGTTTTGACCAAAAAGTATGTGGATATCAATGTCAGATTCGTTATCATTATTGTTGTCAAAGACTTGATCGCTTTCTGCAATGGTAGCAGTGTTGTCGATGTGTAGGCTATAGAGGACTGAGTCATCATATAAAGGGCCCTCGTCAGGTTGACGGTTGCAGGCAAAGGTGATGATTGCAACGATGTGCCCCTCGTCATTGGACCAAGCATACAGGTTGCAAATATCAAGTTGAGGCTTTGAAACCACCATAGGAGAGTCGGCATAGTCTAAAGCTTGGCTGTTTTTGGGCCAAAAGCTTGCCCCAAGTATCAATCCAGCCGTGAGTAGGCTGATGAACTTAAAGTTTTTTTTCATTATTTTGTCTCTTTTTTATACTTGATTAAGCGAATATCTTAAGGACATTCAGCCTGTCTTTTGTAACTTATTTATAGTTACTTAGGAGTGCTGTCTATAGAGAATCTTTTACTTAGGCTTGTTTTTCGGTAGTCGGGAAGCTTGAGTTGCTTTTATGAGAGATAGTTTTAGAGAGGACGTTTATTACTTCAACTCCAAAACTACTGGGCAATGATCGGAGCCTTCGACGTGCATTTGCAAGGAGGCGTTTTTGACGCGAT
>JAGRNM010000290.1 GCA_020440745.1 Deltaproteobacteria bacterium | reverse complement strand
AAACTATACTAAAAGAATTTAATTTATTCCGCCTTAAGGCAAGGGTTAAGGGCCTAAGCAGGTTGGTGAGCTTAACAAATTACCCTTGATTTAATTAGTATAAGAGCTAAAAAAGAAACACAATTTAGTCCCTATCCTTAAAAATAAAACAAAGGCGACTCATGAGTTATTATTTTTCCAAAAAACTAAGCTTAAATCTTGAACAAGCCTTCCAAAAGGTAGAAAAAGCCTTAAAAGAAGAAGGCTTTGGCATCCTTACCCAAGTAGACGTGCAGGCCACTTTTAAGAAAAAACTTCAGCTTGATTTCCGTCCTTATCTTATTCTGGGCGCTTGCAATCCCACTTTAGCCCACCAAGCACTAAGCCAAGAAGACAAAATTGGAACCATGCTTCCCTGCAATGTTATTATTCAACAAATCTCTCCTCACGAAGTAGAGGTGGCAGCTGTCGACCCTGTAGCCTCCATGCAGGCTGTCTCCAATCCAAAACTAGCAAAAATCGCTACCGAAGTAAGAGGCAAATTAGAAAAAGTGATTGATAGCCTATAATAAAATAATTTTTTTATTTAATCCTTAAGGAGCTGGTGGATTAGTGACGTCCGGTGGGCTTCTTTTTTCTGACTTAGACCCTTGTTGACCATGGCGAGACGGGGACTTAAAAGGCCTTTCTCCCTCAGGGCCTCGCATCCCTGGATTTCGACCTTCAAAGCCTCGACCTTGATAGCCTGATCTAAGTCCCTTCATCCCTCTGGGGCCCATTCGACCTTGGTGATAAGGAGTACGAAAATAACCATCCTCCCAATAACGAACACTATGGTAAGCTGTGCAAAGCAGGGCTAAAAAAGAAAGAATAATTGTAAAGTAGGCAACGACTTTGGCAAAACCTTTATAGGCTAAACCTTCTTTACCTGACCAAACAAGTAAAGCTGTTCCTGCCACTAGGGCTAATAATTCTACAGCTAAGGCTGTGTCTGCTTTAAAAACCATGAGTTAAACCTCCTTTAGAGGAAAAAATAAATATACTTAGCTTAAAAAGCTTGATTGATAAAAAAAATACACTATTTAGTAACTAAAACAACCAGAAATTTAAATTAAAAAATCTCAGGTAGGAGCTTAATCACATGAAAAAATTCCTAAATATTCTTTACCTCTTACCCCTACTACTTTTGGCTTTTTGGGTCGCGGAAAAAGCCTTTGCTCAGTACGCTGGGATTGACTGCTTTGAAGAAGCTACCGCTCAAGACGGGCTTGATTTAGAAGAAATGGACGCTATGGATCTTTGCTCAGGGACTCAAGTCTCTCAAGCTCCTATTGACTGCTTCTGGGAGGCCTACTCCGAAGACGGCTTATATCTAAATACTGACGGTGCTATCTTGCTATGCTCTGGAACCAGTGAAGCCACCGCCCCTATTGATTGTTTTTTAGAAGCTTATGCCCAAGATGGCCTGGCTTTAGATTTGCTTGAGTCTATCCAGCTGTGTTCTGGCACCAATACTGCCACTGGACCTATTGATTGCTTCTGGGAAGCCTACTCCGAAGACGGTTTAGGCCTAAGCATAGAAAATTCTTTACGTCTATGCTCACCACGCTGGAATTAAAAAAAGACTTCTGCTTAATTAAAACTCGTAGAAGTTTTTATTCTTAAGCCAAACTCTCTTGAATAAATTCTAGCAGCATCCTAGCTAAACGCTGGAATTAGCATGCCTAAGCTTAAAACAAACTCAAAACTATGGCTTTTTTTAGGATTAAGCCTTTTACTATTGGCTTCCGGCTTACTCTCTTTATTTTTTTCCGGAGTGCCTTTGGATCTAGCTCAAGCCTTTGGTCATCCCCAAAGTAGTGATTATCAAATCCTTTGGACTCTACGTTTGCCCAGAATCCTACTTGCCGCTCTAGTAGGAGTGGCTTTGTCTAGTTCGGGCGTAGCTTTTCAGAGCCTACTCAAAAATCCCCTAGCCGACCCTTATATCCTAGGAGTCTCCGGCGGAGCTGCTTTAGGTAGTGCCTTAGCCCTTAGTTTGGACCTAAGTTTTATCTGGATAAGTCTAAGCGGTTTTTTAGGAAGCCTATTGATACTCAGTTTTCTTTATTCCTTTTCCCTTGTCCAAGGACGGCTCCAAGTAGAACGACTGCTCTTGTCAGGCGTCTTATTTAACTCTTTGAGTTTTTCTATTATTCTACTGATTAATTTTTTAGTCAGCGCCGAAAAATCTAACCGTATTCTCTACCTAATGGTAGGCTCCTTAGGAGAAGAACCCTACACTCACCTAGCTATCGTGGCCGCCTTAGTACTCTTAGGTTGGGGAGTTTTATACCGAGCTACTCCT
>JAGRNM010000028.1 GCA_020440745.1 Deltaproteobacteria bacterium | reverse complement strand
ATCCGTTAGCAGCCTTGGCATCTTAATTGCTTAATTAAGAGGACATGGGAATTAGTATCAGCAATTTTTGTAAACAAAGCTTAGAGTCAGTCCAGCAATTTGCTAAGTCTTTACCCCTTGCCCTGCCTTTTACCAAGCCTTCGCCAGTCTGCGAGGAAATCCAAAACCAACTTCATCTCAAGACCTTGGAAGAGGGCGAAGCTTATATTCAAACCAGGCTTAAGAAGTCTCAAGAAGAGGGTTCGCAAGAAGCTCCCTTTACTCAAAAAGTGGCCAATTGGTTTAAAGGCTATGGCTATCTAGACGATGGGGCAGTTAAGAGTGAAACAGCGGAATTTAAAAAAATTGTTGGTTGTTTAGACCACAAGACCCTTAGCCGCCTTGTCCCTAAAATGGCTCTTGATTGTGAAATGACTGGAATGCGCAGCGGAGCCCTATGTTGGACCAATACTAAAGGAGTAGCTGAAAGTGCTATTTTAGCAGGGTCACCTCTCTTGACCAAACAAACCGTCAGTGGAGTTGCCTCCACTTCTGAAGTTGGTATAAAAGCTATTTCAGATCACGCTGCCAAACGCATGCTAGAAAGAGGAATTTCTGAGAAATTTATAGAAGAGGTTATTGAAAAAGGTGTTAAACAGGCTGGAAATGAGGCAGGAGTAGTTATTTATGACCTGCCTTCGCATTTGTCTAGCACTGGTAAAGGAGCTCGTATCGTTATCAATGAAGTTACGGGTAAGGTTATCACTGTGATTAATAAGGGTAGCAAGTATCTGCGAGGTAAATAATGGAACTTTCATTAGAAGAAAAAATACGAAATTTATTTTTAAGCGAAGATCCTATTGGGATTTATTTTCCAGAAGATCATAACGAAGATGAGTATGACTTAGAAATTAACGTTATCCTGCCAAGATTGTCTGAGTGTAAGACCGTTGTAGAAATTCAGGAAGTGCTCTGGGAAGTATTTGTCAAATTTTTTGGCGAGGATGTAGCTGGCTCCAAGGAAAGATATGCGAGATTAGCAGAAAAGATTAACGCCTTTCGGTAGAGCTGAGAATATGGGGGCATATTTGGGGGCATCTGCTCTAAAATTTAAATGTAAAAGCTTTTGTTTATAATAAGTTAAAAGTACTTTTCGATTCCCGCCGCCCCCCCAAATTTAAAAAACCTCTTGAAGTATGCATACAAATTTGCAATATTATATGCATGCGCACCACACTTAATTTAAAAGAAGATCTTTATCAAAAAGCCTCTCGGGCGACGGGTATTAAGGAGAAGACTAAGCTTATCCACTTAGGATTAGAAGCTTTGCTAAGAGAAGAGGCTCTCAAGCATTTGGCTAGTCTCTATGGTCAAATCCCTAAGGTTAAAGCAATTAAAAGAAAACCTTCATCCCTATAAGGCAAAACATATGATATTGGTGGATATGTCTGTGTGGATTGCCTTTTTTAAAGGGGACCCCAAGGTCAAAAGCATTACGATTCAGTTAGAGCAGTTAAAGATCTGTACTCATGATTTTGTTATTGGAGAAATGGCCATGGGGCATTTGGGTCTCCATCGGCAAAGGGTTTTGGATAGCTTTCGCTTTTTAAAAAAAATTCCTGAGGCGGATTTGTTCGAGGTGCTTAGTTTTGTTGAAAAAGAAAAGCTCTATGCTCGTGGTCTTTCTTGGGTGGATGTGCACTTGCTCTTTTCTGCCTTGGAGCATCGGGTCAGTCTTTGGACTCAGGATCGTCAACTTTTAAAGATGGCTCGGAATTGGGGGTTGGCTTACGAAGGGCGTTGATTGCACAAGAGGAGTGCTAAGTTGAGGGAAGTTATTAAAGGTGGCTTCTAGTCTTGCGGGATGAGTTTGAATAGAAAGATGTATTAAATTAGAGAGAAGAAAAGCAATAAAACAGAGTAGCGAAATCGAATGCCGCGACTTGACTACAATCTTAAGTCTCGGTCATAAAGAGGTGTGATATGCAGCAGGCTAGTCAAGACAAAGTCATTAGTATTATTGGGGGTGATTATTTTTATCCTATCAGTATTCTTCTTGAGACTCTTTTTTCATTTGAAGAGCCGAATGATGTTCAAGAAACAAGCGTGCAAACCAATCACATCCAAAATGGGTATTCTTCAGCAATATGTTTACTATTAGTTGCCGCGCTGGAATCTTTTTTAGCAAGATTTGCTTATATTAAAACTTCTACTCAAGGAGAGACTCAAAAGGATTTTAGAGAAAATTTCAAAGAGAAGCATCCAGAATTTATTTACAAAAAAGAATTGGATGAAATTTATGTATTAAGAGACTGCTTAATTCATAACCATCTACTTACTCTTGATTACAATCGCTTGACTATGGAGAAATTAAAAGCTGAAAAAGACAAGAGAAGTGGAGATAAAAAATATGATCAATGTGTAGATTCTGTTACTCATAAAACTAAGATTTTGGAGTTAAACGTCAATCCAATCAGAGTTGATAGGCATGATGTGAAAAAGGTCATTAAAATTGTAAAAGAAACTCTTTTATTTTTAGAAGATAAATATAAGCCCCAAATTCAAATCTCTGATTTGATGCTTCGTTTAAGTGATTCTCAAGATAAAAAGCTTTTAGACATACTTGATCACTATAGTTCTTGAATTAAATCCGTCTATGTTTTCGAATCTAACGGCGACGAGTCTTATATTCTCACTTCTCCCCCAGCTCTTTCTCCAATTCTTCCACAGTCGGCAAACTTGTCTTGAACTTTTTAGGGATAGATTTAACGATTTTGTATTCGGAAATGCCGACGGGTTTGGAAATATCTCTTAAAGCATATTCAGCGACGAATTTATTTTTATTTTTGCAAAGCAACAGACCAATGGTGGCTCTATCATTGGGATGGCGTAGCTTATCGTCAATGGCGGAAAGGTAGAAATTAAGCTTGCCGGCGTATTCGGGTTTAAATTTTCCTGTCTTTAATTCAATGACCACATAGCAACGCAATTTGAGGTGATAGAAGAGTAAGTCAATATAAAAATCATCATTCCCAACTTCAAGATGGTATTGTTGGCCCACAAAGGCAAACCCGGCGCCCAGTTCCAGTAAAAATTTAGTGATATGCTGCACCAGTTCTTTTTCCACTTCCCGTTCTTGGGCCTCATCACCTAGGGAGAGAAAATCAAAGACATAGGGATCTTTGAGGATTTGGTGGGCGAGGTCGGAATCGGCGGAAGGTAAAGTATGTTTAAAATTGGTGACGGCTTTTCCTGTTCTTTTGTGGAGTTTCTTCTCGATCTGCATCACTAAAATGTTGCGACTCCAGCCGTGTCTGATGGTCTGTTCGGCATACCATATTCTTTCGTGAGTATTTTTAATCTTCTGTAATATCCGAATGTTATGGCCCCATGGAATTAGTGAAACAATCTGTTTCACAATTGGCTCATCGTAGGCCTCGGCAAAACCCCTCATGAAAAGTAGGTTGCGGATTGTGAATCCCTTCATATCCGGAAAGGTCTTGCTTAGGTCTTGAGACAGCTTCTCAATAATTTTACTTCCCCAGCCTTTTCGCTTTTGCCGTTCTAAAATAGCATTGCCGATTCTCCAGTAGAGAAGGACAAGTTCTTGATTAGCGGATAGAGAGGCCCGAAGTTGGGAGGCCTTAATATCGGCCTTGAGTTTTGATAAGAGGGCAGGATAGCCCATAGGGAGATCTGCTACTTTTGGTATCAATGCGTGGGATGGAGTGGCTTTTTTCTTGGAAGCTTTTTTGGTTTTCTTGATTGGCATTATTGATGGCCTATCAATTTGAACTAAAAGGGTCCAGTTTCATCTGTATCCGAAGAAAAAACTTCAGACGAAGAAAAACTTCAGACGGAGCAAGTCAAGAGATGGGATGTTTATAGATAAGCTTGTTTCAAACTTTTAAGCGGAAGGTGTCTGACAAAGTCTTTAAATAGGCTAATTCTTTTATTATTTAACAAGTTTACAGTCATGTAAACTAAGCCTAAGGCTAGGTTTTTTCTTAATTCTTTTCAAAAGAGACAGAAAAAGCCTTCTTTAGACAAACTTCTCCATTAACTAAGCTTCCTAGTCATTTAGATTATCGATGATTGATTAGATCAAGCTAGATAAATTAAGAGACAAAGCAACTAAGGCCCATGAGCAAACTTAAGCTTAAAGTTTTTCTTCCAAGTTTGATATTTAAGCCTGTTAGCGGTTTTAAGAGCTTGGTTCTTTTGCGCTACCCAGTCGGGACTACCTATGAAGGGAACTGAGGAATAAGGTTGTTTTTTCTTCCAATCCTTTTGCAGGATAAACTCTACCATCTTTTGATAAGCCTTTTGCCTTCTTTTAGGAGTCTTGCCAAGGTTTAGATAGATGGGAGCTGGATCGATTAAAGGATCTGCTTTTCCATAGACATAATAGGGATAACTACTCCAAGTATAGTCCTTAGGGTGTTGAGTAATACCCGCTCTTTTGGGGTTAAGATCGATATAATGCATAACTTTTAAAAGGTCAGCGTCTGATTGAATTTTGGGAGACTTAAAGCGATCCATGACGACTTGTCCTCGTCGTTTAAACTTTTTGTTATAGGCTCTGGCAAAGGCTGAATTAACGAGTCTAAAGAAATCGCTTAAGAGTTCTTTTTGTTGGCAGTAACCGCTAAGGTGGGGATGGTTATCCATAAAGCAGTAGGAATATATTTGGACTTGGTATCGTTTTTTATATCGTAAGAGTAGGTTGTAGTAGAGGGACTTGGCCCATTCAGACTTTAATAGCCAATCTTTATTATGGCATTGCCAGGTGATGTGGAAGGTGGAGTGATCGTCTAGGATCATGTAACGTGGTTGAGAGGGCATGATAGCTTAGGTATAGGCAAGGGATGTGCCAAAGAGCTTATTATTAGAGAAAGGGTGTTTTTAATCACTTAGGAACGGCTTATTGGGAGATGGGTAACTAAGAAGTTAGTATAGAGATCCAGTAAGAAGAGTAGGGAAATTAAACGAAAACTTAAACATTAAAACGGATTTGAAACCTCCGTCTGAATTTTCCTACCGTCTGAATTTTCCTACGTCTGAATTTTCCTATTCCTTGGGATAGGCTCAAACTTTAATTTATTTGCCTAAAATTTAATTAAAAAAACTCTCAAAAACATTAGCATAAAGTTTAATCAATTCAAAGACTTAGTCTGATGGATACTTAAGAGCCTTTATTGAGGCTTTTTTTATTTATAATTAACTAGGCTTATTGGGTGAGACTGCTTATAATTTTTGTTTGGGGATTTGAGGAGCTGTCCTGGGTTTTTTAAGCCTGGGCTTTTTCTTATATTCCCTTTTTATCATTAAAATCCTTAAAGGAGAGTGTGTGATGAATCAAAAAACTCTATTCCGGGGTCTGGCAGTCTTTGCTGTGCTGCTAGCAGGAAATCTTTTAAGTGCTTGTGGTTCTTCCACAGGTTCAACTAGTTCAGGGACAGGTGTCACGACGATTGATGCCTTACCCCTTTCCGTGTCTCCAGTGGTAGCTAGTACTAGCGCCTCTATGTCGGCTAGGATGATGGCTTCTACTAGTCTTGCCGAATCCGGGACCCCTTTGGGTGAGCTGGATTCGACAACTTTTGGTAGTAGTAGTTCTAGAGCTATGTGTGAGCTGAGTAATCGTTTTCGTGATTCTATTGGCTCGGCTGCTCAAGGTGACTTGATCCTTTGTTATATTCAGACCGCCTTTGTGACTAATAGTAATTTAGATGTGGATATTTATGATGGGCAACCTCACGTCTTTGCTCTGGATTTTGGCGAATCTCAAAATGAAGAAGATGGAGGAGGACCTAGTAAAATCCGTATTACGATTACCAAAGATAGTTCAGGGCAAATTACCGATTTTAGCATGTATGCTTGCGGAGACCAGGGAGATGCGGATGCTCAAAGTGAGTATCTTAATCAAACCATTGGTAGCGATGGTAGTTTTACCATGGTTTCTAAGGGTGTGCGCGGTGAGCAAGATGCCCATTTAGTAGAAGTAGAAGGAACACTTAATTCTAGTGGTCGTTTTACTTCTAAAACTATTGATGTGTCTTATACCTATCAGGATACTTCAGGTGACTTTTCTGGATCTGGCCAATCGACTTTGGTGCAGGGTTCTGATCAGTTAACTTACAGTGGTTTTGAAGGTGGTAGCTTTAGTTTTGAGACCGGAGAAGGTACGGTTGAGGGTACCTATAGTAATCGCGTCTATGCCGTTTCGGAGCTCTTAGATGGTAATGCTGATGGTGATCCTCTTAATATTGGCCTTTATGCCATTGGTGACGGCGCTGCCTTAGTTAGTTGGAGTGGGAGTGATACTTTTGGTAGTTGGAGTGAAACAGCTACCGAGGGTTGGAATGGTGATACCACAGCCCCTGATTCAGAAGCTGAAGAGATTAGCTCTGTAGAAGGACAAACTTTGCCAACCGTTACTGATGTATCGATCGCCTTTACAGGAGATGAGATCTATGACTGTACGGCTGATGAGCCAGAAGCTACGGTAATCATTGACCAAACAGACTTAGACGAAACTTGCTCCAACTTAAGTCTAGGTCATGACTATGTGGATTGTTATGATATTAATGAAGAAGGTTAATTTTTTATATTAATCTAAACAAAAAAGGGGACTTTCTTTTTTAGAGAGTCCCCTTTTTTTGTAAATAAATTTACCAACGATAACGAAGTCCTGTTAAAAGACTAGTTACGTTGGTGTCGTTGTTTCTTCTTTCATGATCGCAGGAAAGTATAAAGCCTAGTTGTTGATAAAAGTCCCAAGAAAAACCTCCCAAAAAATGATGACTAGAAAAACTACCGGTTGGGTTGATGGGATTGCCTGATTCAAAACTCTCGCTAGTATGGGCATAACCAGCAGATAAGGTAACGTTTTCTGCGGGGTTCCATAAAAGACGGACGCTAAAGGAGTGATTGATTTCTTTAGAACTATTAAAGTCGCTTAAGTCAAAGCTATAGCGTCCTTCTAAAGCAAACTGTGGTAAAAAATACCATGTTAAGCCAGGCATGACTCCATGCACATCTACATTGCGATAATGAGAAAAGCGATAGCGCAAGCTAAAGATAAGGGGTTTTATTAAAATCTGTTGCAGATTAAATTGATAGGATTGAAGAGGAATAATTTCTTGAGAAGGTGCCCAGGTAGCGCTTAAGCTTAAACTACTTTTAGATCCAATCCAAAAACCAACTTCTACTTTAGCTTCGTGAGCTTGGTCATTAAATTTGTCTAAGTAGCGGTAGCCTAAACCCAAAGACCATTTTTGTTTTTTTTCGTAAGTTAAAAAACTTTGGATTCCATGAGCATCTTCAGCAAAGCTAATGGCTTGAAAGTCATAAAGACTGATAAAAGTCCATTGGTCTTCTTGGGACTTGGATTTTTCGATTTGTTTTTTAAGTGCAAGTATTTCTTGGTCTTGCGGGTAATAGCTTAGCCCGT
Organism: Deltaproteobacteria bacterium; assembly: GCA_020440745.1. GTDB lineage: Bacteria > UBA10199 > UBA10199 > DSSB01 > DSSB01 > JAGRNM01. The sequence goes on along the minus strand of JAGRNM010000028.1, from coordinate 3,492 downwards.
TTTCTAAAATGCTTAGGGCTTGTGAGTATTTTTTTTGCCAAAAGTAAACTCGAGATAAGCCTATTAGGGCATCATAATCTTGGGGATGGTCTTTGATTAGTTTTTTAAAGTTATTTTCCGATTTTTCGTAGTCCTTAGACCAGGCTTGGACAAAAGCTAAGCCTAGTCTAGCTTCGTAGTCGTTTTGATTGCTTTTAAGTAAACTTTGATAAAGCTCTTTAGCTTTTTCATAGTCTTTACTTTCAGAGGCATTTTTAGCATCTAAAAGTAAAGACTCTCGATTCTCTAAAGCGGAAGTAAGTTGAGGTATCATGAGGATACTAATGAAGCTAATGATTAAAAAAAATTTATTTCGATTCATTCGCTTTATTCCCTATAAAATATTCCCTATAAAATAGTAAAAAATTTTGTTGATATACTATTAATTCATTCCTTTTCTGACCATGGTTCCCCATTTTTTTTTATAACCAAAAAACCATTCAAGAAGTCCTAAAAGCCGCCAGTAAGCATTGAGTTGTCGATATCCAAAGTTTTCTAAGATAGAGCTAAAAAATAAGATAATGGATTGCCGCATGCCTGGGTAAACATGAAAGGAAATTTCTTCTAAAAAAAGCGAGGAAACGGATAATAGACTTCCCATGCTTAATACTAAGATAACAAAGGCCACAAAAAAATCTAAGGAGATTTGCCCAGTAAGGTAAAAGATCAAGGTCACTAGATAACCGCTTAGCTGGACTAAAGGCTCTAAAGCTTCAAAAAAGATCATAAAGGGAAAAGACATCCAGCTAACAACGCCTCCTTTAGGATTAAAGAGGAGTTTTCTATTAGACCAGAGAGACTCACAAAGGCCCCTTTGCCAACGCACTCTTTGTTGTTTTAAGGTTTTTAAATCTTCTGGAGCTTCGGTCCAACAGATAGGATCGGGGACAAAGGCAATGCGGTATGGTTTTTGTTGAAGTCGTTTCATTCGATGAAGTCTGACGACTAGTTCCATGTCTTCACCAATAGTATGTTTTTTGTAGCAACCTGCATCGATAACGCTTTGTTTATGAAAAAGTCCAAAGGCTCCTGAGATGATTAAAACACCGTTAAGCCCAGCCCAGCCCATGCGTCCAAAGAGAAAGGCTCTTAAATATTCTACAATTTGTACTAGGGGTAAAAACTTTTTAGGTAGTTTGACCTCCATCATAAAGCCTTTTTCTATGAGGCAACCGTTGGCTACTCTTACCGTGCCTCCAGAGGCTATGGTGTTTGGATCTTCTAAAAAGGGTTGAACAACTTTTCTTAAGCTATTTCTTTGTAAGATAGAGTCCGAATCAATGGAGCAAAAAAGTGGATAACGAGAACTATTAATTCCTGCATTGAGGGCATCTGCTTTGCCTCCATTTTCTTTATCAATGATTCTGAGGTTGGGATAATTTTGTGATCGGTAAACAGACTTGATTTTTTCAGTCTTACAATGTTCTTGGCTGGCTTCGGCAAAGGGAATTAAGGAAAATTCTTTGATCAGTACTTCTAGAGTTTTATCTTTAGAACCGTCATTGACAACAATAATTTCATATTGGGGATAGTCTAATTGTAAGAGTGAATAAATAGAAGCAACAATATTTTTTTCTTCGTTATAAGCAGGAGCGATAATGCTGATAGGTATTTCAAAGTCAGTATAGGATTGGGGGAGGTCTTGCAGATCTCTCCATTGTACATAGCGATGGATAGTAAAAAGGGAAGAAAAATTAAGAAAAAAGTAAAAAAGATTAATAGCTATAAAATAAGCTAAAAAAGCCCAACTAATTAATTCGGCTAAATTAAATGTTTCTATTTTAAACATTTTCTTCAATTGCTTGGGCTAAAATAGCCTGAGCTTTTTCATTAGTGGATTGAGATTTTATTTGTTCTAAACTTGCTTTGCCTAAGCCGGGAATATCAAAGATAGCCTGGGCAGCACGGTAGCGTACCCACCAATGATCATCTGATAAAAGAGGGGTTAAAGCATCCAAGTCCTTTTTGTTTCCCATACGTCCCATAAAGTTAGCAGCTTGGACCCTTACTATCCACGATGGATGGCAGAGACTTTTTCTGGCAAACTCTAAATAAGTAGGGTCATGTAAGACCTTGAGGCAAGAGGCTAGGACTTCTGGGATGTCGCATTTTTCAATAAGTATTTTTAGAGAAGGAGCCGCGGTTTCAGGATAGACGACTCCTAGGTATTCAACCATCCTGGCTAACATCGTAGTCTTTGTTTCTAGAACAGCTTTAGCTAAGGCATCAGAGATGATTTGTTTGTTGCTTTCTTTTAAGATAGTAGCGGCAAAAGAGGGTGGCCAGTCGGTGCGACTTTTTAAAAGTTCTATAAAGTAGGGTGTGGCTTTTTCTGTATTAATCTGCATAAGAGCTCGCGCGGCGCTTAAGGAAACTAAAGAAGCTGGATGATGACTAAGTATTAATAAATTTTTCCAGGCATTTGTTTCTTGTAAATAGCCTAGAGCAGTGATGGCTCTAAGTTTTTTTCTTAGATTATATTGATGGAGTTGTTTGATGATTATTTTGCTTATATTGAGTCGTAGGATTAATTTGTTAAGTCTATTTTTTGCCTCACCCCTTAGAGATCTTTGATAGTAGTTCCAGAAGTTTAAAAAATAAGAAATTTCTTTTTTTCTTATTTTTGGTAATTCAGCGGGTAAGCTAATGAGACTTTGGGCTAAGATAGGTTGCCATAAATTTTTTAACTGTTTATTTTTTTTATTTTCTAAAATTAGATGTATTCTAAGTAAAAAAATAAAAATTAGTGTTACGGTGGCAAGTATAAGAAGTGCTAGACTAAGCCAATAAGCTAAAACAACGATCCAATCTTGTGGGAGTTGGTTAAAAAAAATCATAGAGTTAGAGTGCTAATGTGGTAAAAACCTTTTGATTCTTGCTATTAATTCTTCTGGTTGAAAGGGCTTAATAATATAGTCGCTAGCTCCTTGATCAAGGGCTCTAGTAATTTCTTGAGACTGTGCCTTGGCTGTTAGCATGAGCACAGTGGTGTTTTTCCAGCTTTGGCTACTTTTAATTTCTTTAAGAAGCTGAAAGCCGTCTTTAAATGGTAACATGATATCTAATAAGACTAGTTCGGGTGGATTGTTTTCTTGACTGATGTATTGTGAAGCTTCTTTGCCATCAAAAAATTGAATGACTTGAAACCCCTCTCTAGTCAAAATAAAATCTAGCAAGAATCCGATCTTTTCGTCGTCTTCTACTACCATAATGTTTTTTGTTTCTTCGCTCATAGTTAATTAATTATTTTTTATTAAGGGTAAAGAAAACCAGAAAGTCGTTTCTTGGTCTTCTATAGATAAATAGCCAATTTCTCCATTAAGTTTTTCTACAATGGCTTTGCAAATGCTTAATCCCAGTCCAGTACCTCCTCTTTTTCTGGTATTAGAGGAGTCTGCTTGAGAAAATTTTTCAAATATTTTTTTTCTAAAGGAGTCAGAAATTCCTTTTCCT
>JAGRNM010000289.1 GCA_020440745.1 Deltaproteobacteria bacterium | reverse complement strand
GTAGTCTTTGTCTTAGAAGTCAACCCAAGAGCTAGTCGAACCGTACCCTTTGTAAGTAAAGCCATTGGTAAGCCTTTAGCTAAAGTAGCTGCTTTAGCCATGGCAGGTTTAAGTCTTAAGCAGCAAAAGTTTAAAAAACCCAAGACGCCTTCTTATCGTTCTGTAAAAGAAGCAGTCTTTCCCTTCGAAAAATTTAGTGGGGTGGATACTCTTTTGGGTCCAGAAATGAAAAGCACTGGGGAAGTCATGGGCATTGCCAAGGATTTTGGTTTAGCCTTTGCTAAGGCTCAGATTGGATCAGGTAACTTATTGCCCTTAAGAGGTTGGGCTTTTTTAAGTGTTAGAGACGAAGACAAAGCCCTTAGTCTAGCTCCGGCAGCTAAACTAAAGAAATTAGGCTTTGATCTCTTAGCCACCCGGGGGACAGCTAAGTTTTTACAGGAACAAGGCATTGACTGCGAACGGGTAAATAAGGTTTTAGAAGGTTCTCCTCATATTGTAGATCGATTAAAAAATGGAGATGTGGCCCTAGTCATCAATACACCGGCGGGTAAGCATTCGGCTCAAGATAGTTATTCTATCCGTCGTACGGCCCTAGAATACCGCATCCCTTATTTTACCACGATGGCTGCTGCCAAAGCAGCAGTAGACGGTATTGAGGCCTTGATGAAGCGCGGAGAAAATGTAAAAAGTTTACAAGAATATTATCAATAAGAGCATTGTCCTGATATCAGATTAGACTTGATGATCGCTCTTAACTTGTTGCTTAGCAACAATTGGTGTATGAATAAGCCAGTGGGATAATGATTTAAGTACTATCAGCAAAAACCATGAGTCTTTTTTTAAAAAAATATAGTTGGGCTCTTTATTTACTTTTTATCTTAATAGGCACTTACTTCTTGGCCAAAACTGTCCTGACCTTTTTGGCTTCCGAGATTCGGGGAGAACCCAATCTTGCCTTTGCCAAAGGAGAGGTTCATGTGGCTAGTTTAGGATCTCAAAAAGAACCTTATGAGGCCTACCACGTCATTTTTAAACGAAATATTTTTGACAGTCAGGAACCTGACAAAGTGGTGGTACAAGAGACTCCGGAAAAAAAGACCTTTGATCCTAATGCTGAACCCGTCAAAACAGACCTGCCTATTCAGCTGATTTCTACCGTCGTGGTCGGCAATGGTAAGGATAAACGTTCTAGCGCCACTATTGCTACTAAAGGTAGGGAAGAAGAAATCTATACTGTTGGGGAAGAAAAAACCTTTCATCCAGGAGTTAAGCTGACTCAGATTTTACCTGACCGCATTATCTTTATTAATGATGCACGTTTAGAATATGCGGAGATTGAAGGTTTTGGAAATACCTTAAGCACTTCTGCTCCAGATAGACGGCCCTTTTCTTCTCCTCAAAATCCTCAAAGAGGGGCTCCAGCTAATGGTGTGAATCAGGTTTCGGAAGACAAATACGTCATTGAAAGGTCAGAAGTCGATCGAGCCTTATCGGATATGACCAAATTATTTACCCAAATTCGGGTGCAACCCCAGTTTAAAAACGGAAAACCCGCTGGTTTAAAGCTGCAAAGCGTTGCTAGTAACAGCCTGTTTGCCAAGCTTGGTCTTAGACGCAACGATGTCTTAGAAGAAATTAATGGCCAGGCAGTGGATTTTGCTAAGGGGATGGAGCTTTTTAATCAGTTTAGAAACACAGATCAGTTTTCTATTAGTTTGTTACGAGGTACAGAAAAAAAGACCCTAACTTATAATATTGAGTAAAAAATAGAACAAAAATGACTCCCTGCGTCTTTAATGAATTTGGTTCGGGATCCTTGGAAGTACGATTGGGGCTTCTCTTTTTCTAAAAAAAATCCTTCCCGATTTTGCTTGGCTTCTGCTAGGGCTTTTGAGCAAATTTTCCTATCCTTTTCCCTATTTGGAGAGAGTTCATGATGAAAAAAAGCTTAATTGCTGGGACGATCGTATTTTCTACATGTTTTGGATGGTTCAACCCTCAAGTGTTGGCTCAAGACTACGAAGACCTTAAGGTTCCCAAGGCTGTTCCAGCAAGACCTAATACCCCCCAACCCAATAGTGGAGGATCCTCCGTTCCTACGGCAGAAGCCGAATCCGATGGTTTATATCTCAATGCTGTCAACACAGATATTAGAGAAATTATTAAACAGATCTCTAAAGTCACAGGCAAAAACTTTCTAGTAGATCCTCAAATCCGCGGTAAGGTGACTATTGTTTCTGAGAAAAAAATGACGGTAGAAGAAGCTTATCAGTCTTTTTTATCTGCTTTAGAGGTCTTGGGCTATACGGTGGTGCAAGCGCCG
>JAGRNM010000288.1 GCA_020440745.1 Deltaproteobacteria bacterium | reverse complement strand
TACGCTTTAGGAGAGCTGCAGAACTAACGGCTTTTTTCTTATTAGGGCTCTTTTGTTGGGCAGTGTCGGTCATAAATCTCTCCTTCGTTAACTTGGAGCAGCTTTAAAAATTTCTAATAAACTTGTAAGAACTAGCTACGTCTTTTTCTCTAATCATTTAAACATGCAAAAAGGTGGCCAACACCCCTTTAATTACTCAAAAAAATTTTTTTTTAAAAAAAACCTAGTTTTTAACAACCTTTGTAGAAAAGAAACGATAAGGAGGATGGTTTCGGAGCCCTTTAAAAATAAACTCACGACCTATTTTCAGGCCTTTACTCCCCAATTTCGTACAAATTGTGGGGAGGGAAAGCCCCATTTCTCTTTTCTTCGTCCATACTTATTGTCTCTTAAAAAGTCCTTCCATTCAATAGACTTAAGTCCTGCCAGGACTTCTTAAGCTTTTTAAAGTCAAAATAGAGACTTTTAGACCCTTTCAACCTTAAAAGCTTAGTTTTTTTTGACGCAATACAGCATAACTAGTGGAAATTAATTAAGAAAATACACTAGCTGAGGACTCCAAACCCCAGGCTAAAACGCCCTCTTAGATGGAATGACCCTATAAAGAGTTCAAAATCTCTTTTTTCTTGTCTTGATACTCCTGCTCACTAATCAAACCTTTTTCCTTAAGGCGCTTTAGCTCTGTCAAACGACGCTCAAGACCATGCTGCTCTAGAGAGCTTGGAGTACTAGAAGTTTCTTGGGCGGGAAGGTCTTCTTGACCTTGACCTGGAGTTTTTTGACTAGGCTCTGACTCAGGAGTTTTGGAGGTCTTTTTAGATCCTTTTCGCTTAGCTCGGGACTCTTCCTCCCGATCTTGAGCATCCAAGCGAGCGGCAATGGCAGCCCAATCCCGCTTTAAGTCAACTTTGATTTCCTTAGTGGTGTCTCCAAAGGCTTGTCCTTCCTGAGGTTCTAAGGAAACCCTAACACTCCTGGCCTGACTTCTTAATTTGGCAGCCTTATGGTCAGCACCTTCATAGCCCGCGGGTAAAAGGGCTTCCGTTTTGATAAAACGCAAGTATAATTGATCTCCTCTCACAACCATTTCAATATAGGTCAGCCGGTTACTACCAAAGACAACCAAGGAGGTTCTTCTCTGGGCCACGCTCCATAAGATACTCTTAAAAGGAGTACTTTGGGCTAAGGCTTGAACTAAATAAGGCGTATATTTTTCGATGGTGTCTTCTTCAAAAATACGGCGGGTTGTTACTTTTTTGCTTAATAGACTTGTCTTAGAATAACGCAAGCTCCTTAAAATATTAGCCATGGTTTCTTCACTAATCCGATAAGGGTGATTCAAAACCATTTCTTCTGCTTTTTTTTCTTTAAGATTATCTAAACGCACAAAATTAGCAAAATTATTAGGCTGACGATAAATGAGGTCTTCGTCTTTGGCCCAAGTCTGAGGGAGTAGCAAAAAGAAACCCGCTATTAAAACTAAACTTACTCTGAAAACTTGCTTCATATTTCTTTCCTTATTATTAAAGCCAGGCACCTCAAAAGGTAATAAAACCCTAGCGATTATTCTTTTTATGCCCATACGCCTTCATAGCGGCCTTGCCAAGGGCCAAAAGCTTTTTACGCCTAAGAATCTTAAAATCCGTCCGGCCAGTGCCCGCGTGCGCAAGTCGCTCTTTGATATTTTAGGCGATCTAAGCGGCAAACAAATCCTGGACCTCTTTGCCGGTACTGGTAGTTTAGGACTAACCGGTCTTTCTAAGGGCGCTAGCGCCTGCGTTTTTGTGGATGCCGACTCCCAAGCCATTCATTTAATCCAAGAAAATCTAAAAAAAATCGGATTTTATGCTCAAGCCCAAGTCCTACAAAAAAAGGTCCTAGAGGCAATCCCTTATCTAGAAAATAAAAAACAAAGCTTTGATATTATTTTTGTCGACCCTCCCTATGACCAAGGTCTGCTGATGCCTTCTTTAAAAGCACTATCCGCCTCGTCTTTAGCTTCAAAAAAAACTGTCTTAATTTGCGAACATTCCCCTCGAGAGGTCCCTAGCTTTTTAAGTGGACTTGAGCTCATTGATCAACGTAAGTATGGCCAAACTTGGGTGAGTTTTTTTAAAATTTATCCCCGTGAAAGCGAAGAACCAAATTAAAACAAGATCATGAAAAAAAAAATTGCTATTTACGCTGGCAGCTTTGACCCTCCTACCCTAGGTCATAAAAATATTATTGAAAGAGCTTTAAAGATCTTTGACGAAGTGATTGTAGCAGTGGCCCATAACACTTCTAAAAAGGCTCTTTTTAGTCCTCAAGAAAAACTAACTCTCTTA
>JAGRNM010000287.1 GCA_020440745.1 Deltaproteobacteria bacterium | reverse complement strand
AACATTGAAGCTGCTAGAGCTAAAAGTCACCAAAAAGCAGCTGACAATATACGCTAAAATTGAAAAGCTTTATTTTGAGCTAAAAAGTTTTCTAACAAAAAACCCTTTGGGCGCGGTCCAAAGGGTTTTTTTATACTAGGGCTAAAAAAATTAAAAGATTAAAAAAGACTTAATCCTAGAGAAGGAAAAAGATTGAAAAAAAAGACAAGCGCGTTTAGTTTGTGTGCTCGTTTTTAAACTTAAATCAGGAGTGCTTATGCTTAATATTGCGATGGAAAGTGAAGACGTTCGGATGTTAATGGAAGCAGGCTATCTATTGCTTGCCATGCGTCGTTTTAAAGAGTCCGAAGAAGTCTTTGAGGGGATTCAGGTTTTGGTATCCAATAGTGAGGTGCCCATTGTTGCTCAGGGCAATGTGCACTGTGTTCAAGGTCACTTTGATCAAGCAATCAAAATTTACCAACAAGCTTTAAAACTAGTACCAGAAAGCGCCTTTGCTAAAGCTTACTTGGCAGAAGCCTTGCTTTTTAAAGGTGATGTTGAGCGTTCTAAATCCTTGTTAGAAGAAAGTATGGCTGCTGACAAAAATGGTAAAACAGGTGACTTTGCTCGAGCTCTTTTAGACTTGATCAAAAAAGGTTTTCGTCCTGCAGAAGAAGCTAAGCCCTCTTCAAAGTCCTAAGGAAAAGACCCATGGCTTGGAAAAAGTATTTATTCCTATCCTTGATTTTGCTGGGCCTAAGCGCTTGTGGCCAGGAAGTGCTGCACGAAAATTTAACAGAGCGCCAGGCCAATGAGATTTCCTATATTCTTCATGAACACCATATTGAAGCTAAAAAAGTGCGTTCTGAAAGTAGTCAGGAAGTCACGTATAGTGTGGAGGTCAAAAAAGAAGACTATGCTGAAGCTAGAAAGCTGATGGTCCTGTTTAATTTGCCTAAAGTAGAAAAGATAGGCTTTAAAGAACTATGTAAAGAAACGGGTCTGATTCCCACCGCTCAGGAGGCTAAATGTCGTACTCTTCTAGCTCTCAAGGGTGAAATTGTTAATTCCTTAGAAAGCATTCCCGGAGTGATTGAGGCCAACGTGGTCTTGAGTATCCCCGAAAAAAAATCCTTTGATGATCCTAGTGCTGAAGAGCCCCGTCCTACCGCTTCGGCAGTCATTAAACTTAACCGAGACCTCATGGATTCTGAGCTTAAAGAAAGCCACTTTCAGCGTTTTATTGCCAATGCGGTAGAAAATCTAGATCCACTTAGTGTGAGCGTGGTCTTAACTTATCAAGATACTATTAGGCCAGAGTCAGAGGACCCCGATTCCAAAGCCGTGGCAAGTCCAGAAGCTTCTAGAGATAGCGGAGAACCCATGGCGGTAGCTGGGCTAAGTACGGTAGCTGGTTTGGAGTTATCAGAAGCCTCGGTGAAGCGTTTTAAGATCTATGCAGTGGTGTTTTTAGTTGTTTTAATGGCTGTTAGCGGAGTTTTAATTATTAATGTGCTAAAGATGACTAAGCTTAGGCAAGAGCTTAAGGTGGCTAAAGGCTTAGGGATGTCCGAAGCCGCTGCTTTATTAGACTCTCCTAAGGGGCCAGCAGCCGCTCCTGCCTTACCGGAAGCCATGGGAGAAGAGGAGCCAGCTCCTGAAACCTCTTCTCAAGAGGGGAGCTAAGGGCTCAATTTAAATAATTTTAAACTGTCTATATTTTAGGCACTTTAGAGCTAGGCTTGAAGAAAAATCCATAAAGTTAAGCAGATGACGCAACTTTTCTTTAAAAAAACTCCGATAAAAGTTCTAGTGTTCAGGTTAAAACTATCTACTTTTTAAGAGAAATTTTAGAAAGCAGATAAAAAAGGCTATTAAAAACTGCTAAAAATTTAAAAGGAAATAAGCTTGTGTCTAATCCCATGAATACCAATTATATCCAACGTCAAACCATTGTCCGTCAGGCAACAGGTGGGCTAGACCTCAACCGCCCCACGGCGGGAGCTAAGTTTATGGGTTTTCTTAGAACTTTTGGCTCTACTTTTCTTAAGATTGGTTCGGCAGTAACTAGTTTTTTCCCTTTTGGTAAAATTGCTAGTCCCTTGTTAGGCGGTTTTGGCCAAATGGTCGATCGTTCTGCTGCTAATAGTTTAGCTAGAAGAGATCAAGAAATGACGATGAGAGAACAAACCATGGCGATGGGGATGCAAGACTTATCACAGTTTGCTTTGCCTGGCTTAGAGGGCAACTTGGGTTCTCAAGGAGAAGTACCAGGAATTTCTTTTAGACAAGAAAGAATTGAGGCTGCCACTTATCGTGGTCAAGCTACTGATGAGCAGATTAATGGTTTGATT
>JAGRNM010000286.1 GCA_020440745.1 Deltaproteobacteria bacterium | reverse complement strand
TCAAAAGAAAGAAAGCTCGCGCTCTATTTGTTGCGAATGAAAGAATCGAGCAATTCGGTTACTAGAGCAGAGTCCCTAAGTCGGATTCGAAAAGTAGTCCGGGCGCACGGCTTTAGAATTTTCCGCATGGGCGGCATCTTTGCACTACAAAAACAAATGGGAGAGCTACTTTCAAGAAGTGTTGTTGTAAGTTTCTTGTTCAGCCTCCCTGTTTTTTTTCTTTGTGGATATATTCTATCGCGAAGTATACGAGTCGCTTTGGCACTCTTATTAAGTGCCGCTGTGTCTCCTTGTATACTTCTCGGCGTAAATGGAGTTTTCGGTTTGCCGCTTGACCTTGTGACGGTGCCTGCTGCAATTCTTGTTACAGCTCTTGGTGTGGATGAGATGTTTCACCTTATTCACGAGCATCGAAAGAATGACTACAAGGGTTCTCGATGGATAGATGATGCATCCCATCTGAGTACACCGATAGTTCATTCAGCAACCATATTAGCGCTTGGATTCAGCGTTCTCTTCTTTTCGCACTTTCCGCCATCGGTCAGATTTGGAGGGTTTCTCGTTGCCGGTGTTCTTCTCTCCTGCGCCTCAGCACTTCTTATTCTTCCGCTAATGGCGAATCTACTGAGCGCTAGAAGAGGGAGATGATCTTTATCATTAAGCAAAGTACAGCAGTCGACCATTATATGAATCGTTATGAATCATTGGGGAAGAGCGCTTTGGATAGACAGTTTTGAGGATGTACCCGAGCTGAGTGTTATCCCCGAACCGTGGGAGTACAATCCGTCAAGTTGGGCTCAACGCATTCGAGTTGCTCTCATTGCGACTTCTGCTGTTTTTATCGCCGGATATCTTGGTCTTTATCAAATTGGACTTACCAACACCGTCTGGGATCCAATATTCGGCAGGCAATCTGAACTAGTCATTGGGTCAGATATCTCACATACCATGACTGGTTGGTTTCGCATTCCTGATGCCGTGCTCGGTGCGCTTGCGTATTTGGGAGATGTTATCTTTGCCCTCGCTGGTTCAACGAGAAGATGGCAGTACCGACCTTGGTTGGTTATATTATTCGGACTAGACGTTATTCCACTTGGTATCGTAAGTGCTGTGCTTGTTTTTCTCCAAGGAGCAGCGCTCGGAGCTTGGTGCACACTGTGCCTTGTCACAGCAATTATCTCACTTACGTTAGTAGTACTTGCATACGATGAAGTGTGGACCTGTTTTCTGTATCTGCGTAAGGTGTACCAAAAGAGCGGGAGTCTTCAGTTACTTTGGAAAGCGTTTCTCGGATATCCCTCTCAGGAGGCCCATGAGGCGGGCGAGGCGCTCATCCAGCAACGTACGTGCCATAGAGAACAAAGGGGAGAGAATTTTTAATGTGGGCAAGAGTTGTCGAATCGATGGTGGCCATCTGGCTTATCCTTTCTCCGTTTATCTTCTCATATCCGGCAGAGGCTACCTGGTTGTGGATCATTACTTTCAGCGCTGCAGCGCTCATTCTCATTTGTTCGTTGACTGCATTCCTTAAGAGCTATGGAGCACTGCATTTCGTCAATATGCTACTTGGCATTCTGCTTGTGGTGTACGTGTTTGCCGTCGCGGATTCTCATCCTTCCCCACCTTATCAGAATCTTGTCGTGGTCGGTCTTTTGTTGCTGATGTTAGGAATTCTCCCGAATGAATCTCGTCTTCCTCCGCCCGAATGGAGGAAATTCTATCTTGAAGGAAAATTGCACTAAAAGGAACTTATGGAAAATGTCCAAGAAAGCATTAACCCATTCTCCGAGCGAGTTTTCGAAGAATACCCTCTACAATCAGTTGAACAATGTCTCGGATTGCTGCCTGAAGTAGAGCGAGCGCAAAATGAATGGACGACAACATCGATTGAACAGAGAACAGAGATTCTTGAGCAGTGTGCCTCCCACCTCCGAAAGCACAAAGGAGATTTGGCAGTGCTCATGTCCGAAGAAATGGGAAAGCTTCTTACTGAGTCGATTGCTGAAGTCGAGAAGTGTGCTTGGCTTTGCGAATACTATGCAGAAACCGGAGTCGAAGCAATCTCGCCTATTGTTAGACCATCTGAAGCTAAGAACAGCTTTATCTGTTTTGAGCCATTAGGAATCGTACTTGCTGTAATGCCTTGGAATTTTCCCTTTTGGCAGGTGTTTCGCTGTGCGGTCCCAAACTTGCTTGCAGGCAATGCCGTATTGCTTAAACATGCTACGAACGTGCCTGGGTGTGCCCTCATGCTTGAGCACATTTTTCGAGACGCCGGTTTTCCGTCAAATCTTTTTCGGTCGCTTTTGACCAAAAGAGATACCGTCCCTGAACTTTTGAAAAG
>JAGRNM010000285.1 GCA_020440745.1 Deltaproteobacteria bacterium | reverse complement strand
TTTTTAAAAACTCACAAGAAAAAAAACAAAAGCCTCCTGAGGAGAAAAGCATGAACCAAGACCATTCTCTCAACACTCAAGAATTAGAAAAAATATTAGAACTCAATCAGGAACTGAATACTGCTAAAGACACCAAAGACATCTTAGAAAAAATCATGGACTCGGCCATCCAATTAACCGGTGCCAAACGGGGATTTCTTATCTTAACAGGTTTGGATTTTTTAAACCCTGGCAAAAAACATATCGAAGTCGCTCGTCATTACGATAGAAAAAGCCTAAGTGCTGAAGAACAAAAACTAAGCAACTCTCTTATCAATCATGTATTAAAGGATAAAAAAGTTCTACTCAGCGCCAACGCACAAAAAGAAAAAGACTTTGCCTTATACCAAAGCGTTCAACTACTTAAGGTAAAATCTATTTTAGTCACTCCCTTATCCTGGAAGAAAAAAATAGTGGGTGTACTCTATTTAGATAATGCCCACAGTGCCCACCTTTTTAAAAAACATCACATCACTTTATTAAAAATATTAAGTGAATTAGCCATTACCGCGCTTAATCATGGAAAAATTTTTGAAAAATTAAAGTCTAAGCATCTTAAAACCCTTGAAGAAAAAAGAGTCTTAAAAATACAAGTTTCTCAAAAAAGCCAAGAAATTGAAGCTATCCAACAAGAACTAGAAAAAGCCAAAACCCATAGTGAAGAAATCCTAAGCTACGCTGACATGATTGGCCGCTCGGAAGCCATGCGCTCTGTTTTTCGTTTAATTAAAAAAGTCGCCGACACTAAGATCCCCGTTATTATTTACGGTGAATCCGGCACAGGAAAAGAACTGGTTGCCAGAGCCTTACACGAAAAAAGCTCTCGAGTTAATCAAGTCTTTGTCAGTGAAAACTGCTCCGCCATTCCAGAACAACTCTTAGAAAGCGAACTCTTTGGCCACCAAAAAGGTGCTTTTACCGGTGCTGATCGCAATAAAGAGGGGTTATTTCAATACGCAAGTCAAGGAACCCTCTTTTTAGACGAAATCGGCGACATGCCTCTTAAGTTGCAACCCAAACTCCTAAGAGTCTTACAAGAAGAAGCCGTCAGACCCCTTGGCAGCAAAACTATCACTAAAATCAACACCCGTATTATCGCTGCTAGCCACCAGAATTTAAAAGATTTAATTAGCAAAAGACATTTTAGACAAGATCTTTACTACCGACTCAATGGTATCACCATTAACCTGCCTCCCTTAAGAGAAAGAAGAGAAGACATTCCCCTATTGATTCAACATTTTTTAAAAAAACACAGCTCGGGTAAAGTAGCTACTATAAAACCACAGGCCATTAAAATACTCATGCAATATAATTGGCCAGGCAATATAAGAGAATTAGAAAACACCCTTCGCAATGCGATTATTTTTTGTGAAGGCAATCTGATTGAAGAAAAAACACTTCACTTTAAAGAAGAATTATTTGAAAAAAATCAAAACAATCAACCTGTAGACTCTCTTAAGCAAAAACCAAACTTGGAAACAGAAAAAGAACGCATCTTAAGGGCCCTAAAAGCCACTCACAATCATAAAAGCCGAACAGCCGAACTACTGGGCCTTAGCCGAAAGACTCTTTATAATAAAATTGAACAATACCAATTGTATGACTTTATTCGACAATCATGATGCTTTAAGTTAATTTTTTGATAGTAAAACCTGCTCGACCATAAAAAAATTAAAGCACTACATAATAAAAATCCCGATCCTTAAAAAGGATCGGGATCCCTCTCACAAGCTAGCTATATTTTCCCAAGCACCAATACTTAAATCATAGCAAGCCTGGTCATGTTCCTTTGAGTTCTCTCTTAAGTCTATTCTTCCTTACTAATAGTAATCAAAACTTGGCGGTACTCCACGCTAAATACATTGGAGGCCTCGCTAAGATTGCCAGCAAGGTCCTCAACAGCTCCGGCTGGCAAACTAAGTTGCACTTCACCTTCTAAAATTGGCATAATCTCTAAAAGATAAGTCTGATCATCTAAGGACTCTAAGTTAAGCAACTTAGCATTACTTAACTCAAAGTCTTCCCATGCTAAGTCTTGAATATTTTCAGAAAAACTAAGCATGACTGTTATAGGTTCTGAGCTAGTTACTGCGCCCTCATCACTAACCAAGACAGGAATAGGAGCCGTTAGATCATAGATCAGGCTATTTTCCCCTTCTAGATCAAGTTCATGGATAGAATTAGCCTCTATGCCGGCATCAAATCCACCGCAAGCGCTTAAACTTAAAACCCATAAAACAAGAGCTAAAGAGATTTTTTTATAAGACTGCCACATATTTTTCCTTCCCTAGCAAAAACCTAAACAACACT
>JAGRNM010000284.1 GCA_020440745.1 Deltaproteobacteria bacterium | reverse complement strand
TTAACTTATCATGGCCCTGGTCAGTTAGTATTTTATTTTATTTTTTCTCTAAAAGAAAGAGGGTGGAGTATTCCCCAATTTGTCAAAAAAATTGAGGAACTAGGTTTAAAGCTTTGCCAAGCCCAAGAAGTGCCAGCTCATAGAAAAGAAAAGTGTCCGGGTCTTTGGTTAGGGGAAAAAAAAATAGCCTCCTTAGGTTTGTATGTCCATCAAGGCGTCAGTATGCACGGCATGGCGCTTAATGTGGATCCTGATTTAGAAGATTTTCAGTGGATTATTCCTTGTGGGATTCAACAGGCAAAAATCACTAGCCTAAGCAAAGAAACAGGAAAAAAACTGACAGTTTCTTCTGTGATTCCTTCTATTGAGCCTTTGGTGGCCGAAATTTTTAATGCTTAAAAAAAACTTTTATTGAAGGCCTGGGATTAGGGTTTCCCAAACTTCTGGCACAAACCAAGGTCTTACTTGATATCCATTGACAAACACAGTGGGAGTGCCTCTTATCTTTAAATTAATGCCTAATTGTAGATCCTCTAAGATAGCTTTTTTAGTTTCTTCGCTTGCCACACAGGACTCTAGTTTTGAGGAATCCAAATTAACTTCTTTGGCTACCTTTTTAAAAACTTCCTCAGAAAAATGCTCTTTTTCTGTAAAAAGAGTGTCGTGATATTCCCAAAACTTACCTTGCTCTTTAGCGCAGTGAGCATAGTAGGCCGCATTGCAAGCTTGTACATGAAGGCGTTTTGATAAGCTGGGGTGGCAGGCCTGATCTAAGGGATAATTAAAAAAGACAAAAGACACTTCTTTTTCATAAGGCTTTAAAAGTTTTTTAAGTTCCACTGCAGCTTTTTTACAGTAGGGACATTCAAAATCGCTAAATTCAGCTACTACAATTTTAGCATCTTTATTGCCTCGAATAGGTCGTCCCTCAATAGGAATCGTTTTGGGCTCTTCTGTTAAAAGCTCTTGGACGTATTCAATAGCCTTAGTCTTAATGTCTTTTTCGGTGTTTTCCTCAGAATCCTTTTTATTCTGAGGGCTGAGAGAGCTTTTTTCTTGAGAGCTCTTCGCCTGTGCATAGTCTTTTTCTAAAAACCAAACTCCTCCTAAAACTAAGGCGTGAATTAAAATAAGGCTCACATAGCTTTTAAGCCAATGGCTATTAAAAAACTCTGAGAAGATCTTCTTAAAAGGCATCGAAACTCCCTTTTTTAGACTAAAGTAAATTAAAAAACTCAAAACATAGAGGCTAGAGCAGAACAGACACCAATTACCCAAGTAATGATAGCTAATCCAGGCCATCGCTAGGCTAACACCTAAATTAGCCAAGCAAAGTAATAAAGGTGGAATCAAAAGATTTCTTGTCTGAGACGGCGTATTAAAGGACCAAAACAGGCTAAAACTTAAGTAAAGATAAAAGGCTAAGGCAAAGCCACTGATAGGAAAAGGTCCGAGGCGGGAATAACTGCTAGCCAAGACATTGCTGCAGTTAAAAGTACTATTAATATCGCAAAAAGCCTCAAAGCCACTTCCTTGTTTCATCATCTCTAAATGGAGATAAGTAAGGTAAAAAGAGCTGCCCAAAGCAAGGAGGCTTAAAATAAAGGCGGTTATTAAATAAGGTCGTTGGATGGGTTTAGCTTCCAAAGTGGTCTCCTTAATCGAGGGGGTCATAGCCTGATTTAAGTTAAGTTCCAAGTTTTTTACGCAAAATCATCTCAAAGGGACCTAGAAGATTAAAGACTTGCTTGAGATTGACACTGTCCCCAGATTAAGGCAAGCACTGAGACATGAAAGCCTTTTTACAAGAAGTTTCACAAAACCCCCTCCATCAATATCTATGGCTCCGTTCTCTAAGCTACTTAGAATATATTGGTTACCGTAAAATGGTCAAAACCTTAGGTTCAGAGCTCAACTCTCAAAGCTATCAACACTTAAATGACGAAATACATCATTCCTATATGCTAAAAGAGATAGCCGAAAAATTAAGACCCGAAGAGAGGGTGGATTTTTCGGAACATTTAGTCCAATTAGCAGAAAATTACTTTCAAAACATTGACCAAGCTACTGAAAACTGGCTGATTGAAAAATTAGGGGAAAAAAATCCTTTTCTTTGTTATTTATTAGTAAGTTATTTGATTGAGAAAAGGGCTATGCAGCTTTACCCCCAGTACCTAGCTATAGCAAATACAAAGTCTCTTAAATACATTTTGCAAAAAATTTTAAAAGATGAAAAAGAACATTTAGATTATTTAGAGGAAGTCTTAAAAGACAATCCTGTTTTATCTTATTTTAAAGACTCTAGCACTTGGGATTTTGAAGAAGAATGTTTTCAAAAATACTTAAAAGATTGGCA
>JAGRNM010000283.1 GCA_020440745.1 Deltaproteobacteria bacterium | reverse complement strand
TGGCTTGTTTAGCCTCAAGATGCTGCACGATATCACTAACACAAAGCTCTTTTTGATGAAGACATTGCATAATACTTAGACGTGTAGGGTCGGATAAAGCCTTCAGCATCTTGGCGATATCTTCTAATAGCACCTTATTTAGATCTTCTATTTTCATAGTGAGCCCCTTAAATTTTTAATTAACAAAAGGATACCCAACAAAAAAATAAAAACAGAAAAAAGCTTTTTCATTTTTTCGCCATCTACTTTATTGCTTAATTTTGCTCCAAGCATGCTGGCCAAAGAGGAAGCCAAAATAAAAATCAAAATAATTTCCCAGTTAAAATTAATAATACCCAAATAAGCCACGAGAGCGGACAAAGCATTTAATGCAATAATAAAAAGCGAAGTCCCCATAGCCATACGAAGATTTAAACCACCCAACATCACTAAAGCAGGGACAATCAAAAATCCTCCCCCTACCCCCACTAAACCAGTTAACAAACCCACACCAAAACCTAATGAAGCAGCCAAGTAAGAAGCCATCTGACAAGCGTCACCTTCTACTTTTGACATAGACTGCTTTTTAAACCACATAGAAAGAGCAGAAACTAACATAAGAATAGAAAAAATAACTAGCTGCTGAGTCCCCGATAAATATACAGATAATCTAGCCCCAGAAAAAGCCCCCGCCACTCCAAATAAAGCAAAGATAACGCCTATTTTAAAACAAACCTGATGGCTTCTAAGCTTTTGCACCGATCCTGAAACAGCCGTTGCCCCCACAATGGCCAAAGAAGAAGCAATGGCCTCTTTAGGAGGCATCCCTAAGACATAAACCAAAATAGGAACAGCCATCACAGACCCACCGCTACCAAAAAAACCTAAAAAAAACCCAACAACCGCCCCCATCATTAATGGTAAAAACAAATCCATCGTAAAACTCACTTTATTTGAGATTTTGGAGCACAAAATAGCCTTTGATTCCAAGGCATCTTGCTTAATAAAATAGCCATCCCACAAAAACCCGTAATACCAGCTAGTAATAAACCTAGCCCAACCCCTACAGATAAAAAGATAAAATAAGGGTGAATCAGTTTAGACAAGATAAAGCCTAGAACAATTAATAGTCCTGCAACAATCTGAACCTGTCTCATAATAGGCAAATGACTACCTTGTTTAAAAACAAGCTCAGAATCCTTTGAGCAAGCCTGAATACCTCCCTCAACAGAAAAAACCTGATCGTATCCATGAGTCTTTAAAAGATCACAGGCTAATTGACTACGACGTCCACTACGACAAATTAAATAAACTTTTTCGTCTTTAGGAATCTCTGAAAAGTCTTTCTTCTCAAGCTTGGCTAAAGGTATATTTTTAGATCCTGGAATAAATTCATGAGCAAACTCATCCACCTCTCTAACATCAATAACCTTAAGCGGAGAAGCTTGATGTTTTTTAATAAAATCACGAAAAGAAATAGAACTCATTTTTAACCCTTTTTATTAAAAATGGCCTTTATTAACCATTAATATATTGCTAAGTAGCAATTTAGTAATGTTTTTAATAAAAATCAAGTCTATTTTTAATAAAGATTAATTAAAAAAAAATCAGCGCTGATCCTAAACTACAAAAAAGCCGATACCTGGGATGGATATCGGCTTTAAGGACTCATCATTAGACTAAAATCACTGACTTACTGTTATCTGCACAGTGGGCCCCTGAGGCAAAAAAGCATTGTCATAAAAAGGGTTATAGATACCTACCGACTCTGGATCGTCATCATCTAGACTTCCTTCTGAACAAGCATCCGAAATACTCCCCACACAAATACCATTAGAAGGAATAGGCCCATCGGCTCCGTCGGCCCACTCAAAAGAATCTACAATATTAAACTCCACATTAACCGTGCTGGTACTGCCGGCTGCAAAAGTCTGCACCTCGCTAAAAGACATAAGCGGCGCAAAGTAGTTAGGCGTCCCATAAAAGTCCGCACTCTCGGTCGTATATTCTTCTGTGCAATCACCTCCCTCTAGAGCTCCGGCAACTCCACCAAAACAAACGCCGTTAGCAGTAAAATTTTCGTCATTATAATCGTTATAATTACTTGGCCTAGAGGCAGTTTCAGCAATTCCGGTAGAAGTAATATTATCCACGTCAATAAAACCAAAAACTCCGTCACCATCTAAATCCACTAAGTAATCACCTCTCATAGCGTCCTCTCGTCCACAACGGATAGACATAGTAGCCGTATCCACTTCGTTTTCGTCCGTTTGACAAATTAGATAAGAGGCGCCTTGTAAAGACTCCAAAATCTTATCTCCATCGGTGTCCGTAGCTTCGGGAAATTGCTGCTTAATATAGGCAGTGACTATTTGTA
>JAGRNM010000282.1 GCA_020440745.1 Deltaproteobacteria bacterium | reverse complement strand
AAGCCTGTCAGGCCTAGCAAGGGGGGGAACCGTTTTGCTTTTAAAAACAAAAACAGGCTGAGTCAGTAAAAATAAAAAAATAAGGATTAATAAACTGACTACCCAAAGACTTTGTTTAAGTATTTTCACTTTGATTTAATAAAAAAATACCTAACTTTAAAAAACAAGTTAGGTATTTTTTATAAAAAATTATTTATCAAGACTAAGCTTGTCTTATTTTTCTTACTACAAAAGCAAGGCCAAGACTAAGTAAGAAAAAGAAACTTAGTGCTAGACTTGGTGTAGAGGACTGACTTTGTAAGCTGCAACCACCACTGGACTGTGAGTTGGAATCTCCCGAAGGGTCGGCAATGTTTGCAGGAGGCAAGTCATCACCATCAATATTGGCAATAGTATTATTGGTGTTTTCAGGCTCAATTTTGCATTGAGAATCACAGCCGTCCCCATCAGTAAGGTTGCCGTCGTCGCATTCTTCGACAGATTGATCCAAAATAGCTGTATTGACAAGATGTCCGTCTCCACAACGCAGACGTTCGGCCCATCCCGTGTCTGGTTTGTGATCGCTGGTCAGTGCTTCTAGACCCAAGACTCTGGGATTGCCTAAAGCGTCGGTTAATAGGCCCTCGATGGGAATACCACGGTCGATGAGTCGACTCTCAGCGCTAGGAATGTAACCAATAGTAATGGTTTCATAAGTTAGGGGTTCTAGTTCGTTTTCTAGTATAAAGTCGTTTAATACTTCGTTATTTTCATCAGGGACGCAGCCTAAACTACCTAAAAGCCAAGCGTCAGCAATAGCATTGCCGCCTAGATTAAAATTGTCATTAAGGGTGAGGCCCCCATTTAAATAACAGGCCTCCCAAGCATTATCACCGCTACCTCTTCCCGCCAGGAGGGAGTTTTGTAGGCTAAAGGGAACATTAGACACTAGGTCGGTTCCGTGAAAAGCAGCCTCATTACCTTCTAGGCTTAAGTGTTGAAGGTTTACTTCTAGGCTATCAGTAATATAGAGCGCGCCACCATAGTCGGCTTGGTTGTTGATTAAACTTAAGTTGCTTAAAGTGACGGATAGGCCTCCTGCTGCTCGGATAGCACCTCCCCAAGCACTGGTGCCAGCAAGAGAGTTATTGGCGGTATTACCCACAAAGCTAGTATTGGTAACACTAAGGGTTTCGTCGGGATCAATATCGGCATGGATAGCTCCCCCATAGGCAGGGTAGCCATTTCTCTGGTTGGCTAGGTTTTGTATAAAGGCAGACTGATCTACGCTGGTAGGACCGTTGGTGTAGAGGGATCCACCCCGTGAGCTACTGCCGGCTTCTCCTTCGTTGCGGGTAGCGTTGTTGATAAAAATACTTTCATTAATTTCTAAGCTACCATCAGAACTAAAATAGACAGCGCCACCTAAAGAAACATTACTGTTATTAAGATTTGCACTGGCTTCGTTAACGGAGAAAAAAGATTGGCTGATACTAAGCTCAGCAGCAGTAGTAGAATTAAAGAAAATAGCACCTCCTCGACTTGCAAGGCCATCGTCTCTTTCTGAGGAGTTTGCTACAAATTGGGATCTTTCAATACTAAGAGGGGCATTGATGACGGATAGGGCTCCACCATTGGCGTTGAGACATTGACATTCGGTAAACTCGCTATCTCTAATCGTGAGTGAGCCTCCTACTAGATAGAGGCAACCTTCTCCTTGTCCAGCAATGACAGGACTTGTAAAAGATAGGTTTTGAATAAGCACGTTACTATCTGAGGTGCTAATAAAAATTCGGGAGGCTTGACCAGTGACCTGAATGGCTATTTTTTTGGCAGGGCCAAGGTCAGGACCTATGATTTCTAAATCGTCTGTAATATAGATGGGGCCTAAGCTGCCATCCAAAACGATAGGATCTTCTACATCAAAATTAATAGTGTTGGGTCCCGAAAGGCCATTAGCCTCTTGGACCATATATCTTAAGGTGCCGACACTGCCATCATCATTGGGGTTGGTTACTACTAGGGGTTGAGCCTGAGCTACAGCAATACCCATACTTAGACTTAAGACAGTCATTAAAGCAGTGAAGCTTATTTTTTTTAGAAAAGAAAAGTAGGCCTGAAATATCATAGTGTTTATCCTTAAATGATTTAGAGGTTTAGATGAGGATAATTTTTACGATGTGTTAATGGGAGCTATTAAATTATTTTAGATTTTTTAACTGGATACCTGGCTTATTTTGTCCTTTGAGTCAAGGAAGTCTTAAGGTATTTAGGGCAAATTTTGGCTTTGATTTTGGTGCTTTTGGGACCAGGTTTTTTAATTTTTAAGTTCTCTTTTATGATCTAAGCTTGACCCTTTTATACCTTTTAAGCTACTTA
>JAGRNM010000281.1 GCA_020440745.1 Deltaproteobacteria bacterium | reverse complement strand
CTTATCTATCAAAACACCAAAGCAGAACCCGGCAAACAGAACAAAAACCAGCTCAAACAAGACAGTTTTAACCGAGGAGAACTATTTAGCATGATGCTCAAAGCCAACCCCCAACTAGGAGCCAATCCTAAAAACTGGCCCGCTGTTTTAGCTCAGGTTCTACAAAACGGTCAGATCTTAGTCAAAGACGGAGACAAATACCGCCTCTTTAAAGCCAACGAAAAAGGCGAGCTCATGGAGCAAGACGGTCCTGATTCTGATGGTAAACCTCTTAGCGAAGGAGCCAGACAAGAAATTAGACGAGTCCTAGGCCAACGTCGTACTTCTGAGAGAGACTTTGCTCAAAAACAACAAGCAGAATTAGACAAAGGGATCCTAGCAGAAAGAGCCGGACAAACAGCGGCTGCCAAAGAGGCCAAAAAAATCAGTGGTGATATCGAGAGTCGCTTTGCCCTACTTTTACAAAAAGTCTTAGAAGAACATAAAAAAGCTGGCAAAGCCCTTCAAGAAGGTGAGCAGGCTGAATTCCCTCAAAAGACTAACTGGATGGGATTTTTTACCAATCTTAAAAACTCTGGCAATGTAGAACAAAAGCTCAGCAAAAGCATGGATGAGATTTTAAAACTACTTTTTAGAGGTGCTTTTGACAAAAAAAGTGGCGGTCTACAACTAGTAGGCGACTTAACCTACCTTAAAGAAGGAAAAGACTTTACCGAAAAATTTGCTCAGATTGCCATCGCCGATGCAGAATTTGCAAAACTACTACAAAGTCTAAAACCTGGTGAAGCCATCGACTTAGCCAAACTCAAACAAATTTTGGGCGAACAACTTGAATTTTTAAGACACAAACACCAGGGAGAAAAACAATTTGCCATGGCTAGCGAATCCGAATCCCATGTGCAATTTAATGCCAAATCAAAAACAAACACTTTTAGCCAAGCGAGGCTAGAGGGCAAACTTTTAGCCCAAAGAAAAAGCCCAAAAGCAGCCACGCTTCCAGAAGTAGAAACAAAATCAAACCCTCAAGTTCCCCAACAGGGAGTCTTTGCCAATGTCTATGAGCTAATCAACATCAAAAGACAATTTCCCCAACTAAGCAAAACCTGGGTCTTTTTAACCTACGCCCTTATTGCCAGTATTTTAGGAGTCAGCTTAACTTGGCTCATTACAAAAATAATTTAAATTTTTATTTTTTTAAAAAAAGAGCTTCAAAAAGAAAAAAGGTTTAATTACCTAATAGAGGCTTGATGCTTCACCCTTTGCCAATAAAAAAGCACTCCCAACAAAACACAAAGTCCGCCGCAAAAATAAATACTTAAAAACTCAAACCTAAGCGCGCTCCAGAATCCACTACAAGCTCCCACAAAAAAAGCCACTAAAGTACTAAACAAAAAAAACATCTTATCCTGAGACCACTGTTTAACTTTCAACAAACGTCCCAACAAAAAGCCCAGATCGGTAATAATCCCCGTCATATGGGTAGTACGAATAATCAATCCCTTATAACTACTCACCATTGCATTTTGCACCCCCATACCAAAAGCGCAAAGCGCCACCGTCCACATCAAATGAGCTGAGCTAAGCCAAGCCGCCATCAACAAAGCTAAGCCTTCTACAATCATCAGCACTCCATACTTACGAAAAGAGGCATACTTAGCATCCATCAACTGATAACCGCTAAAAAAAGCTCCGAGCAAAAAACTTACAAGCACGGCGGCAGCCCATTGGATTTGGGGACGGATCCCTGGCAAGGCCAACTCCCCTAAGTGGCTTACATTACCACTTAGATGAGAAACAGACACAGCGCCCAGGGAAATCAAAACAGCATTAACATGTCCGGCCAAAAAGGCAAAAAACATAGCTGCTAAGGTTATTTTTTTGAGATTGGGATCTTTTGCTTCTTGAAAATGACTATAGACCATAGATTGACCCTACAAAAATGTATAGATCCCCACTTATCATTAAAAGGACAACCTTTTTAAATAAAATTTTTACTTAGTTATGAAAAAGTTGATTTATATTGATCAAAATTTCGGTTTGCCCAATTTTTTTAAGCAACTCAACAAATTCTTTAGTTTCTAAGCTACCTATGCGGCAGTGAACTGTTTTGCACTCAAAACTTTTAAATCTTTTCCAGGAGGTCCAGGATGAGCATTAGAGAGTTTCTCAGGTCGAGAGGTGTCGTTATTATTGTTTCAAAAAGAAGTTTTTGTTTTAGGTATAAGAGTTTGTTTTTTTGTTTTGGGTTTTAGATTATTTACCAAATTTCCATGGGGGCTTCTTGTGGAGATTCTTTTAAAGCCTCTGCTTTGTTGATTTCTGATCCGCAGAACCTACATTTAACTGCTTCTTTTAAGATA
>JAGRNM010000280.1 GCA_020440745.1 Deltaproteobacteria bacterium | reverse complement strand
TTTCTGCTGAAGTGCTTAATATGTTAGAAGCTAGTGACACTTTTATCTTAGGAGTCGAATTTTCTGGTACAGAATCAGCTCAAGTCTATGCCTCTAGCTATTACAACTACACAGATCCAACCCACGCTGCCGCAGGCGACTCAGCCATTAAGAAAAACTATAGCAACTCCCCTTCTAGCTTAGCAGAACTGATTGCCGCCACAGTACCCAGCTACTGGCAAGATGCGGGCAATAATCGAGTATGGATTAAAGTCTTTGGAGGTATCGAACCCTTTGAAAGTCCCGACGATATTGACCAAGAAGAGTTTTCTGACGAAATACTTTATCAACCCTTTCGCATTCGCGTTTATTAATTAAATAACTTAAAATCTTTAAACTTTTAGGCCTAAAAAAATTAAAAAAATCCTCTATTGTGATTTTTTTTAAAATGAGCTAGGAAAAGCACACTCAAAAAACTCTTTAATCCAAAACCTAAACACAAGACTTAAACTGTATCCTCAAGGAGTAAGCATGAGAAAAACTTTAATAAAACTTTTTAGCAAAACACTTTTTCTTCTTTTATTAACGGGGATATTTCTACCTCCAACTGCTCACGCAATATGCGGAAACGCCATTGTAGAGGAGGGAGAAAGTTGCGACCTAGGCGCGCCCTTGACTTTCTTAGGATCAGCCTTTCCCTCAAATAGCGCCATGCTTAGCTATCCTAGTTTTTTAGTTTTTGATGATAATGGGGGCTTCTATGTAACAGGTTCCCAATCCAACAACATCGCTTACGTCTCAGCAGAAGGTGTACTGACAAATTTCTTAGATCTCCCTCCTGCCTTATGCAGCATTCCCTCAGGAATTACATTAGACCCCAATGGCCATCCCTGTGTAACCTGTATGTCTACCAATAATGTCGTTTGCGACAATGGTGATGGAGGCGCAGAAGAACTAGTCGATACTAGCGATACACTCTCTTTCCCATCTGGATTAGTTTATGATGATTTGGGAAACCTCTATATTACCGGTTCTATAAGCGATAACGTTGCCGTATTTAATGGCACTGATCTAAGTCCCTTTGGAATCAGCGACCCTAATTTAATGGATCGACCTTTTAGCCCCATCTTAAATAGCAACGGTGATTTGTTTATTGTTTCCAGCGGAGACGCTAATCCAGCAGCCCCTAAGACTCACACTGTCGTTTCTTTTAGTGATCTTAGTATTGATCAACTGTTTGAGCCCAATCTCTCACTACTTGTTTCTCCAGCTGGTATCACTTTAGATCAAACAGAAACATTGATGTATATCACAGGGGCGGACTCAGATAACGTAGTCCGTTTAGACCTTAATGATGGAAGCTTAGAAGAAGTCATTAGTGCTAACCCCGATACTAATGGCGGTTTAGACATTCCTAACGGCATTGCCTTTGGACCGGACGGCAATCTTTACGTGGTAAGCGCTGCTACCCATGAAGTTTTGGTGTATCTCAATCCCAACCATCAAGGCAACAGTGACGAAACCCCCAACACTTGCCGTTTAGATTGCCAAGCCCCTCACTGCGGTGACGGTATCATCGACTCTGACCTGGGTGAAGAATGTGATGGAGAAATCAATTGCAATGACTCATGCCAACTTGTTGGTCTTTTTTGTGGAAACTCAATCCTGGATAGCGAAGAAGAATGCGATGACGGCAATCAAGACGACGGAGACGGATGCAGTCGTCTATGTCTCTACGAAAATATCAACCTCCCAAGCGAAAACGCTAATATCGGAGGTTGCAAACTAAACGCCACGGCTCCTAGCTCCCCCTTAAGCTTAATTTATTTCTTAGCCCCGCTAGCCTTGCTGGCTTTTAGATCCCGACGTCTTTCTTAAGCTTTAAAATTATTTTAAACTCCAAAAAGCCTTGGTTTTAAACCAGGGCTTTTTTTGTTTATCCTGACTACATCTCTCTTCATTAAATAAAAAGACCCGTGGAATTCCCTCTTCCCATTCTATTTTCTCCATGTTAGAGCCCTACTATGGCAAAAGTTACTTTTAGCAAAATGCACGGCACCGGCAATGACTTTTTAGTCTTAGATGGAGTGAACCATGATCTTCCTAGTGAACTACCCGTACTGGCACAAAAACTCTCTCACCGCCGTTTTGGTGTAGGCTTTGACCAAATGTTAATTATCCGCCCTAGTGAGACCGCTGATTTTAAAATGGAAATCCTCAATGCCGACGGAAGCCAAGTAGAAATGTGCGGCAATGGTATTCGCTGTGTAGCCAAATACATAACCGACCACGAACTCAGCGATAAAAAAGAGCTCACTATCGAAACCCTAGGAGGACTCATCCGCCCTAAGCTTATTGGCGACTTAGTAGAAGTAGACATGGGCGA
>JAGRNM010000027.1 GCA_020440745.1 Deltaproteobacteria bacterium | reverse complement strand
AAAGGCTAGTATCGATCTTGCTTTTGGTTTTGCCGTAGATCTTGGCATTGAGCTGTCTTTGACTGAGATTTTGAAAGACTTGGGCTAATTGATCCTCTTTAAACTGTTTGTTTTGGATTTCTTTTTCTAAGAAAGAGGCAATTAAATTGGCTTCATCAACTAGGATTTCTTCGACAGACTCTAAATAAAGGGGACGGATTTCTGTTTGAACACGGCTTAAGGCAAGCCACACCACGGCGGCTAAGATCAAATAGAGTAAAATTAATAGATTGCGGATTCTGAGGACTTTTTTCACCAGTTTTCTCTCATGGCATAACCCACACCTCGATGGGTGAGGATCGCTTCTTCTTGGGGGGCAATTTCTTTTAGTTTGGCCCGTAAGCTTTTGATATGGGCATCGACGGTTCGATCCAGGACGGATTCGGGATGGGTCCAGGCTTTAGAAAGAAGTTGTTCTCGGTCAAAGACCCTGCCTGGTGCCTTTAAAAATACTTTTAATAAATTAAATTCATGGGCGCTTAAGCTTAAGCTTTTATCAAAATAAGTACATAAGCGTTTGCTCTCTTCCAAAATAAAAGGCCCTAGTTTTAAGCTTGTTGGGTGATTAGTAGAGGAGTTTTTTTGAGGTTTTTCCTGACTTCTTCTTAAGATAGCTTTGACTCGGGCCACGAGCTCTCTGGGGCTAAAAGGCTTAGTCACATAGTCATCTCCGCCGATTTCCAAGCCAACGACTCGGTCCACTTCGCTAGACCGGGCCGTTAAAAATAAAACGGGAGTCTCTAAGTGTTGGCGTAGCTTTTGGCAAAAAGAAAAGCCATCTCCATCGGGTAGTCCCACGTCTAAGAGAATAAGGTGGGTTTGATGCTTCTTTAAAAAATCCCAGGCTTCTTGGAGAGTTTTTGCCCAGTAGCTCTCAAAGGCTTCCTGGGTTAAGGCTAATAAAATATTATCGGCAATGGCAGGCTCGTCTTCAATAATAAGGATATGCTTTTTACTCATAGGCTTGGTTTAAGGAAGTTAAGAATAGCTTCCTAGTAGGTCAGTTAAGGACCGTGGATATAGAGAAAAGTCCCCACTTTGACCAGTTTAAAGCGCTTCAAAGGGCAAGATTGAGGACAAAATTCCCCAATTTTACTTAGTGGTAATACTCTGGTCGGGCTTCTGATTGATAGAAAAACTTAGTAATTTTCAATATTTAATAAAAATTAATAAAAATTACCATAATTGGCATAGCCATTGCTAATATATATTATTGTCCGCGAACCCATGGGGTCGTTCCAGTTTACTGGGCGGCCCCAGCCCCTAGGGCCATGGAGAGAAAAAAATAACCCTACTTTCCATGGTCCTGGAGGCTTTTAACGCTAAAAGTGGACAAACTCTTCTTTAAAAATTTGAGTTTTAATTTTTTTACTTAAATAATTTTGGGCTGATGATTGAATTAAAACTGTCGTGAATTTTTTTATTCGTCCTATTCAACCTGTTCATTGATGAGTATTTCTGCTGATTATTTAGGCTCTTAAGTAAAAAGTAAAAAAATCCACGGTACTTATCGGTGATGAGTAAAGCCTTTTTGCTAAAATAAGACTAGATTTTTTAATTTTTTTTTGGTCTAAGACAAAACATCTACCTATGATGAAGACGATAACGTAGTCTATAAACACACATCCAAGGAAGGGAGACTTAAAATCATGAAACACTTAACTCGTTTATTTTTAGTTCTTTTTGTAACTACTTTAACGGCTAGCTCCGTGATGGCTGCTGGACTTGATCCTGACAGAGAAGACAAGGTGGACAATCCTGAGCCTTGTAACGTCAATCAGTCCACTCCTCATAAGGGTGATAATACTGGTTCTTTGATCGACAATCTTGTCGTGTGTCCTCCAGATGCTAATATTCCTGACGAAAACAGCGATGAATTAAGGCCACAGAAGCCTGAGTCTGATCTTGGTGGTCAAATTGTGGTCCCTACCTGTGATGACCCTGATAACGACACTATCTGTGATGTAGATATTAATTGCGAAGAAAACCCAGAAGCCTATGGTTATATTGGCTACTGCGGTGAAACTTTTGGAAACAATGGTGAAGGTATCGGAGAATGTGTCGACACCGACGAGGATGGTATCTGCGATACTCAAGATACAGACTCCGATAACGATGGTATTTCGGATGCTGATGAAGCCGGCGATAACAATCCTTATACTCCTGCAGTGGATACTGACAATGATGGTATCCCCGACTTCCGCGATCTAGATTCTGACAACGACGGTCTCAGTGACAGCAACGAGCGCGGTGATGAAAACGGTGATGGTATCCCCGATCGTATTCAGCCTGATCGTGACCAAGATGGTATTTTAGACGGTGCCGATAACTGTGTGAATACTCCTAACCCCAACCAAGAAGACAGCGACTTTGATGGCATTGGCGATGTTTGTGACTCGGTTGTCACTGGTAGTGAAGGTGGTGCAGATGCTCCTACTTCCTTTGCTGATGGCGTCTTTGCTCCTACGAGTGTTCAAGGAGCCGGTTGTAGCTTAATGGCTGGTGCTAGTAGCAGTTGGGCTTTCTTAAGCTTGCTCTTAGCTCCTCTTGGCTTGAGCTTGGCTGCACGTCGTCGACGTTCTTAATGTGTGAATTATTTTAAGTCTTTCTAAATAAAAGGCCTCCCTTGAAAAAAACAAGGGGGGCCTTTTTTTCTATTAGTTTCTATAGTCCTTTACGATACTAAACACTAGACACCCAAAACTAATACAAGTAGAGCCCTTGCCATGCTTCATTTTCCTCAAAGGGATCATGCCTCTCCAAAGGTGGAGACTCCAGACCCCTTCAACCAATTTAACCATTTGTTAGAGCAAGACCTAGAACAGGTAGAAAAAGAAATTACCCGTCGTCTTCAGAGTCAAGTGCCAGCGGTTACGCAGGTGGCCCAGCACTTGGTTGCGAGTGGTGGTAAGCGTCTTAGGCCTATTCTCTTGTTATTGGTTGCCCGTGCTTTAGATTATCATGGATCTCGTGCTATTCCCATGGCAGCGGCAGTAGAGTTTGTGCATACGGCTACCTTACTCCATGACGATGTCATCGATCATGCACAGCTAAGGCGTGGCAGGCCTTCTTGCAATGCCCTTTGGGACAATAAAATGAGTGTTTTGGTGGGGGATTTTCTTTATTGTCAGGTTTCGACTATTATTGCTGAAGACGGGGATCTTAATATTCTAAAGTGTATTACTGACGCTACCACGCAAACAACGGAGGGTGAAGTCTTAGAGATTACCAAATCAAGAGACTTAAGGGTTAGGGAAGCTGAGTATTTTAAAATTATCGAATTTAAGACGGGTATGTTGATGAGTGCAGCGACCGAAATGGGGGCTATCTTAGCGCAAGCTGACCCAAAGGTCCAAGCTTCTATGAGACAATTTGGTATGGACTTGGGAATGGCCTTTCAATTGGCTGACGATGTCTTAGACTATACGAGTGTGGAAGAAGAATTTGGTAAAGCCAAGGGAGTAGATTTAAAAGAGGGTAAGCTGACTCTTCCCTTATTAGTGGCTTTAGATCGTTGTGAAGCTAAAGAAGCAGAGACGATTCGTCAGGGAATTTTAAATGCTTCCTCAGAGCTCTTTAAAGAAGTTTTAAAGATCCTTAAAAAATACCAAGCCATAGAACATAGTTTAGAATGGGCGGAGAAGAAGCTTTCTAGTGCTAGAGAGCAACTTGCTTGTCTGCCGGATGGCGAGTATCGTGAAGCTTTGGAAACTTTTACTTATTATGTGACCCAGCGTAGAAAGTAGGTTTTTTTAAAATGGCACTTAATATTGGTATTGTTGGTCTACCCAATGTGGGGAAATCCACTCTTTTTAATGCGCTTACCCAAGCGGGAGCTGAGTCTGCTAACTATCCTTTTTGTACTATTGAGCCCAATGTGGGGGTAGTTCCTTTAAAGGATGAGCGTTTGGATAAAATAGCTGAAATTTTTAAACCTCAAAAAATTCTCCCCACCAGTGTGGAGTTTGTGGATATTGCTGGCTTGGTTAAGGGAGCTTCTAAGGGAGAAGGTTTAGGCAATCAGTTTTTAGGTAATATTAAAAATGCCCATGCCATTGCTCATGTGGTTCGTTGTTTTGAAGACGAAGATGTGGTGCATGTCAGTGGTAGTGTGGATCCTTTAAGGGATATCGAAATCATCGAAACCGAATTGCTCTTAGCTGACTTGCAAACAGTAGAAAAGCGTTTAGATAAGGCAAAAAAAAATGCCAAGAGCGGACAAGCGCAGGCTAAGCAGGTTTTAAGTAGCTTAGAAAAAGTTTATGCTCTGCTTTCTGAGGGCAAGCCAGCTCGTTTTGGTACTTGGGAAGAAGAAGATTTAGAAGCCTTGCGGGATCTTTTTTTAATCACTCTTAAACCTAGTCTTTATGTAGCCAACGTGGATGAGGCCCATGCTAAGGGTGAAGGTCCCTTAGTAGAATCTGTTAAAAAGAAGGCTGCTCAAGAAGGTGCACCCTGTGTGGTTTTAAGTGGAGCCATTGAGTCCGAAATTGTTGAAATGGATCCAGAGGATCAAAAAACTTTTTTGGCTGATTTAGGTTTGGAAGAGTCAGGGCTTAATCGTTTAGCCAAGGCTGGTTATCGTTTGCTCGACCTAATCACTTTTTTTACTGCAGGACCTAAGGAAGTCAGGGCTTGGACAGTTAAGGAGGGTAGCTTGGCTCCCCAAGCAGCTGGTGTCATCCATTCTGATTTTGAGCGTGGCTTTATTAAAGCTGAGACTTATCACTATAAAGATTTGGTTGTCTGTGGCTCTGAGACAGCTGTCAAAGAAGCAGGAAAGTTGCGTCAAGAAGGTAAGGAATATGTGGTACAAGATGGGGATATTTTTCACTTTAAATTTAATGTATAATTAGTGACATTTATTTAATTTTAGGGGCAACTGGCCTTTAGTCTACTGTCGATAAATTTTTTAGGCTCTGGGTAGATAAAACTTTGGGAGAAAGTGATGAGCCTAATTCAAAAGGAGCAGGGGTATTCAAGACAACAAAGCCCTTATTTCAAAAAACAAAAAGCGCAAGTTCCTGTTGCATCGCATCAGGCCCCAGATTCTACTCATCCTACTAATTTTTCACAGGAACCCGATCGTTTTACAGTAGTTGGTAGGAATTTAAAGAACTTAGAGCAGGTAAAGACTTCCTCTCATCCCTATCAAAGGTATGAAGCTAATCTTAAACAGCAGTTTGCTAAGAGTTTTTACGAGTTTGCTAGTGATTCTGACAAATTTCATCAGCTTTTAGAGAAAAGTTATGACTCTGATTATGATCTTCAAAAGGCCGAAGCCTTAAGGCAGAGGGCTTTGGCGGGTGATTTGACTTGGTTGCCCAAGTTGCAGGTGCTTGACGAATCTAAACTAAAAGGAGCCTGGGGCGCTTATCATCAATCAAGCGGCACCATTTACCTTAACAAAAATCTATTAAAAGATCCTCAGGCTGCCTTACGTACCTATACTGAAGAAGTGGGTCATCATCTAGAGACGCAGATAAAAACTCAAGACAGTCAAGGGGATGAAGGGGAAATCTTTGCCAGACTTTTAAGTGGTGATAATCTCTCTAAGAGAGAGATTAAAAAACTTAAGCAAGAAAAAGACCATGGAAGTATCCATCTCGGAGTCCAAGACCTCCATGTAGAATTTATGGCTGGCTGCACACCAGATTATCAAAAAAAGGGTAATTTAAGAACAGATTTAGCACAAATAAAAATAAGCATGGAAAAAACTTTAGAGAAAATAAAGGTAAAAAAAGTCAGAAAAGAAAAAATTGAAAAAGTTAAAAAAGGATCGGAGCAAATAGCTTTATTTGATCCATTGATTGCTCAAGATTTAGAGAAGCTTATAGATCTTTATGAACATGACAAGAAAAAATTGAGTGATGGATTTAATCAAAAAAGTTTCTTCGATAAATTTTTGGGAAAAGAATTTTTTAATAAAAAAAATAAAAAGTTGGAGGACGCCTTTGATAAGGATTTAGATAAAGTTGTAGCTCGTTTAGAAAAAGGTGAAAATAAAAAAAGTGCTAAAGATAAGTCGATTGAAGCCTTGAGCATGGATGATTATTTGGATCAATTGCCTAAGGGACTGGGTGATATCTCAGCGAAGTATGAGTCTGGCAATCAGGCCCATACAGTTAGTTCAGGTCTAAATGATCCTGGTGGTGTAAGTTATGGTAAGCACCAATTGTCTTCTAAGGCTGGTACTATGAATAAATTTTTAAAAAGTGATTATGGCAAAGCTTTTGAAGACTTTTTAGAAGGAGATCCGGGTAGTACAGAATTTAGTGAATCTTACAAAAAATTAATTCAAAGCAAATACGGAGAAGAGTTTAAAAAAGCTCAGTATATGTTTTTGGCAAAAACTCATTATGAGCCTGCACTTAAAAAAGCTAAAAGCTTAGGTTTTAAGGTAGATAGTCGTATAATTCAAGAGGCTGTTTTTAGTGGTTCTATTCAGCATGGAAAAATCAATAAAGTTCTTCAATTAACTAAAGAAAGTCATAGTGATTTTGAGAATCTAAGTGCTGAAAAACAAGTAAAACTCTTTTATAAAACGCGTGAGGATTACGCTATTAAGAATGCTCCTGAAGTTGAGAAAGGTTTACATAATCGTTATCAAAATGAGTTGAAGGACGTTTTGGATATAGAAAAATCTGAGTAAGTTTTTAAAAAACTACCTTAAATAATTTTAATTTATTTTAGGACGGTTTTAAATTTTATCGTCTTATTTTTGGATTCTAGAGTCTCTTTTAAACTTTCTTTTTTCTGATTTTTATTAGCTTTTTTCCTTTTTTTATTTTTGGTCCAAAACTTGCTTCCTCTCTTTTCTGCAAGGTTCAGGCTTTTAAAAAAAAGGAAAATCCCCATGTCATTAATTTCTTCGCTTACTTCTGCTTTGAAAGAAATCAACGCGCAGGCTAAAAACCAAAATAACCCTCTGCAAACTAAACTTAGCCAAGCTGCAGACAAATATCAGGTGCAACCAGAGCACCTAGAAGGCATCCTTAATTATTTTTCTAAAGGAGGTAAAAACCAAGATAACCTGATGCTTCTTAGTGGTGCCGTAGCTAAAGAGATGGGGGTTCATAACCTGAAAGATCCAAAAGAAAATATTGAAGGAGCGGCCAAGTATTTAAGTCAATTACAAAATCGCTTTGGTGGGGATGCTGAAAAAGCTCTGGCAGCTTATTTCTCGGGTCCTAATAAAATTGCTAAAGAAGGTTTGCCCCAGACCGGCAGTGCGAGGCATTTTTTAGATAGTTTGGGCTTTGACAAAAACAATGGCAACATCCAAGACAATCCTAAGCTTGCCCAATCTCAAAAAGCCTTAGCTGGGGTAGAGCAAAAACAAAGCTTGCCCGATATTAGTTATGAGACCCTCTTAGATGAATTTTTAAAAAAACAAGAAAATATTCCTGAGATGTTGCGTAGGCCTTTAGCATTTGTTGCAGAAAAACTTAGCCCCAAGGCTAACTATCCTAAAGGCTTAGGTAAGGTCTCCGAAAAATATGAGTCCGGCGGTCGCGGAGTGGCTACTGTTAGTACGGGTAAGAATGATCCTGGGGGTGTTAGTTATGGTAAACATCAGTTTTCCAGTAAGACGGGCACGATGGCTAAATTTTTAAAAAGTGCCGAAGGAAAAGCTTTTGCTCCTTTCTTAATAGGTCAGCCTGGAGAAAAAAGCTTTAATGAATCTTATAAAAAACTTGCTACAGGCCCTCAAGCTAAAGACTTTGAAAAAGCTCAGTTTGATTATTTGGCCAGGACCCATTATGAGCCTGCTTTAAAAGCAGCTAAGGATTTAGGCTTTAAGGTAGAAAATCCTGGCGTGCAAGAAGCTATCTTTAGTGGCTCTATTCAACATGGTGGCATTAAAAAAATATTAAAACAAAGTGTGGAGAGTCAAAAAGACTTTGCTGATTTAAGTGCAACAAAACAGCTAGAGACTTTCTACAAAAAAAGAGCATCCTATGCGGTTAAATATGCACCTCAACTAAAACAAGCTTTAATTAATCGTTATACAAGCGAATTAAAAGATACAATAAACTTGACCAAGTAGTCTAAATAGTAAATTTATAAAAATAGAAAGGAAAGTGATGTCTTGTGTTAAAAAAATATTTATTGGAGTTTTATTGCCAGTAATTTCTTTTTGTATTTCTTCCTATGTCATGGCTGAGAGTCTTTCTGGAATTTATCAAGGTCATATTGGGAAAAAATTGTCTGTGACGATGATTTTGGAACAAAATAAAGAAGCTCTTATAGGAAAATATTTCTATGAGGGAAAATTTAAATATTTATCTTTAGAAGGCAAAGTAAAAGAAGGAGATACTTTTAAGCTTAATGAGAGTGTTCAATATTTAGTTGAGGATCATTGGGAAGAAAAATTAAGTGGAAATTTTGAAGGGTCTTTTAAGGAAGGAGAGTTGAAAGGCATTTGGACTAGTGCTGATAAGAAGAAGTCTTTCCCTTTTCATTTAAAGCCCTTGAAGACTACTCTTAAAGGGTTATCAGGAGAGTATAAGTGCCAGTTTTCAGAAGGAAAGTATTATAACGGATTTTTAGAAATGAAGATAGAGCCTCATCAAGTAAAGCACTTCATCATGGGCAGTGTTGCTTCGCCTAATTACCACACCTGTCGAGTGAATTTAGCAGAAGACTTTGAGGATAAGCCTGAGCCAGTTGAGTGGGTAAATGGAGGTTTTAATTTATCTTGTCCCGATGAAGCAGAAGGGTCCTTGATGCTTAGGAATTTGCCTGATCAGCTTTGGGTTATAGTAAAAAAATGCCATCCTTGTGGAGTGCAGGGATATCTAAAAGACTTTTTATTAGACAAAAAATCCCATGTCTGTCGGGCGATTAACGAAAGTTAAATGGCTGTATTTGATTAAAGTCTTATTCAAGAATTAATTTTTAATTCCACTGCCTGATCTTTGGCATTACGGAATTGCTCGGGTAGATTAACAGAAAAACAATATTCATCTTTGAGTTCTCGTTTGACGACATGGATAGCATCATAAGGGCAGGCGTTTTCACAGTTGCGACAGGCAATACAGGTAGCTTCGTTGACTAAGATTTGAGTGCCAATTTGAGGATTTTGATCTCCCGGTGCCACTAAAGATAAGCAGCTGGGAATCGGGCAGACATGAACGCAGTATTCACAGCCGACACAGCTATCGTAATCCACTACCGCCATGGACTTGGGTTTTTTCTTGAGTTTGATTTTTTTATAATCTTCTTCCGGTGGGCTTGAGGCTGCTAAGACTTGAAGACCACGGGCCGACTCGGGTAGCACATAGTCGTAAGAGTAGGCATCAGGGTCCACTTGGGGGGCTTCTGTGTTTTCGGTATGTTGGGTCTCTTCGGCCATAAATTTTCCCTAGAATGCTTTAGACTCGCTGTCAAGGTGCTCTTAGGAGATAACTTTGTTGAGGGGATACTCTACAATGCCAGTGGCCCCCGCCCTTTTAATTTCTGGAATAATATCACGCACAAATTTTTCGTCAACGATGACTTCTACACTATTCCAACCCGTTTCATTCAAGGCACCCACGGTCGGTGAAGTGAGTGAAGAAAGCTTAGAAAGGACATTTTTAAGGTTTTTTTCTGGGACATTCATTTTGAGCCCCACCTTAGCTTCTGCCTCGATGGCACCTTGGAGGAGCATGGCGATGTTTTCGATTTTTTGTCGCTTCCAAGGATCTTTGTAGGCGCTTTTGCTGGCCACTAAGACGGTCACGGACTGTAAGATAGAATCCACAATGCGCAAATTATTGGCTCTAAGAGAGGAGCCGGTTTCGGTGAGTTCTACAATAGCGTCGGCTAACACCGGAGGTTTGACTTCGGTAGCGCCCCAGCTAAATTCTACTTCAGACTTGATGCCTAGTTTTTTGAGGTAGCGTTCGGTGTAACCTACTAGTTCGGTCGCGATCCGTTTGCCTTGCAAGTCTTTAAGGCTTTTAATTTTGGAATCATTGGGGACGGCCACCACCCAGCGGATGGGGTTGGAGGTGGCTTTGGAGTAGTGTAGTTCGCAGACTTCCACGACTTTGGCGTTATTTTCTAAGACCCAATCCCGGCCACAAATGCCGGCATCTAGGACTTCGTCTTCGACATAGCGGGCCATTTCTTGAGAGCGGATGAGTAGGCTAGAGAGTTCGGGATCATCGATATTGGGTACATAAGAACGGCTGCCTACGGTGATATGGTAGCCCGCTTTTTTAAATAATCTTAAGGTAGCTTCTTGGAGTGAGCCTTTGGGAATGCCTAGTCGTAGGTTTTGGGATGTTTTCTTTTTACTTGTCATAGTGATTGGGCTATTAATGCAGGCCACTTCTAAAGTCACTTAAAAATTATGTTGTTTCGCGCTTCTTTAAAAACTTTAAGCTTATTGTATGTCTTGGTGCTGCTTTTATTGTGGTATCTTAGTCCTTTCTTAGGAGCTCGCTTAGGAGATTGGGGAAGGGTTGTGGCTCCTTTACTGTGTTTATTATTGCCAGCCTTTCTCTATGTTTTGATTTTTAGGCTTAATCCCAATACTTATTTTAGACTTGCTCGCATCCGTTTTTTAGACTTGCTTTGGGTCTTGGTGTTGACACTTTTAGTGGTGCTGGGGATTCATTATTTGCTTAAGCTTCAGGCGCATTGGTGGCCTGTTCCGCAAAGTTCTCCTAGTTATGGTGCTTTTCATTTTAAGGCGCCTTTAGCTGAGACTTTGTTCCAAGTCTTTAGTTTAGCCATCGTCCCGGCCTTAGTGGAGGAGGTTTTTTTTAGAGGGCTTTTTTTAGAAGAATTAAAAAAATACCTACCTAAGTTTTGGGCGCTTTTACTGAGTGCCTTGGCTTTTAGTGTGGCCCATGGTCAGTGGCATTTTTTGCTTAGTTTTTTTCTTTTGGGGCTTTATTTA
>JAGRNM010000279.1 GCA_020440745.1 Deltaproteobacteria bacterium | reverse complement strand
AAAGAAGACGGCAGTATTCAAGTAGTTCCTGGCTACCGAGTCCATCATAACGATGTTTTTGGTCCTTATAAAGGAGGAATCCGTTACCATCCCAATGTAAGTCTAGGAGAAGTAGCAGCCCTAGCCATGCTCATGACCTGGAAATGCGCCCTAGTCGGCCTACCCTTGGGAGGGGCCAAAGGAGGGGTCCAAGTGGATCCTCACTTACTTACCCGTACCGAGCTACAAAGGATGACTAGGCGTTATACTGTAGAAATCCTTAACTTTA
This sequence comes from Deltaproteobacteria bacterium, assembly GCA_020440745.1. Taxonomy (GTDB): domain Bacteria; phylum UBA10199; class UBA10199; order DSSB01; family DSSB01; genus JAGRNM01. The sequence goes on along the minus strand of JAGRNM010000279.1, from coordinate 2,106 downwards.
TCAGTCCTGATCACGATATACCAGCCCCAGACATGGGAACCAACGAACAAGTCATGGCCTGGATCATGGACACTTATAGCCAAATGAAAGGCTATGCCGTCCCCGAAATCGTCACCGGAAAACCCAAAATCATCGGCGGCTCCCTAGGGCGTCTAGAGGCCACAGGCCGCGGGGTTTCTTATTGTATTCTAGAGGCCTACAAAAACTTAGGCAAAAAATTAGACGAAAAAACCACCGTGGCTATCCAAGGCTTTGGCAACGTGGGTAGCATCGTTGCCAAAAAAATGCAAAAATACGGGGCAACCATCGTCGCAGTCAGCACTGTAGAGGGAGGCATTTATAATCCCCATGGTCTCGAATACGAAAGACTAAAAACCTGGCTTGAGAAACACGATCACTTTAAAAACTACCCCCATGGAGAAAGCTTAACTAACGAAGAACTCCTGACTCTAGACGTGGACATCTTAGTCCCCGCAGCCACAGAAGACACTATAACAGACAAGGTTGCAAAAAAACTACGTTGTCGCATGATTGCTGAAGCTGCCAATGGACCTATCAGCTTTGAAGCAGAGACCATCTTGCAGAATAACCCAGACCTATTCATTATTCCTGATGTGCTAGCCAATGCAGGAGGAGTCACCGTAAGCTACTTTGAATGGGTACAAGACACGCAAAAGCTCTTTTGGACCGAACAAGAAATTAATCGTAGGCTTTGGGAGATCATGAGCCAATCCTTTGCTTCTGTTTATCAGTATTCTAAAGAAAAAAAACTAAGTTTAAGGATGGCCGCCCTCATGTTAAGTATTGAAAAAGTTTCTAAAGCCATGCTAACAAGAGGTTTCTTCCCGGGATAAAGCAAAGCAAGGCAAAAACCGGGGATAAAATCAACCAATACTCGCTGACATCATGAAGCTACTAAACAAAAGTATGATAAAAAATAGCGAATCTCTCGCTAAAAGTTTAAAAGCCCAAGCCTACTTTGTCTTTGCTGACTGCTTAGAGTCTAAGCAAATCAGTCTAGATCTCCCTAAAACCTGCCAAGCTATCTTAGTAACCCAAAAACCCAAACGCTATCGCCAAGAGTTTAAAAAGGCCTTTTTGCACCAAATCAACTTACCCAAAATTGACTTAGGTCGCTTAGGCTTAGTCAAAGCAAGCTTAGCCTTAGCCCTCTCGACAGGTCTTATTAGCGAAAAAGAAAAGGTCATCTTCCTAAGTGGCAATGCTAATCAAAATAGCCTAGACACCCTCATCGTCCTAGAAATCGGCAGCGATAAAGATTTCCTGTCCAGTACCAAGCTGCAAGGCTTAAGCGAAGTGGTCGAACCTCAAGTTTTTGAAGCCTGTTTTAATCTATGCATCGAACTAGCCAGCTTAGGCCGAGAAGGAAAACCCATAGGCACTATCTTTGTCTTAGGAGATGAAGAAAAAGTCCTACAGCTTAGCAAACAGATGATCATGAACCCTTTTAAAGGCTATGAAGAAGAAGAACGTAATATTCTTAATCCTAAGCTTAAAGAAACGATTAGGGAGTTTAGCGCCCTAGACGGCGCCTTTATCATCGACAAAAAAGGCACAGTCCTAACAGCTGGACGTTTTTTAGGAGCCACCGCTGAAGCTACCGAAGTTTCCAGAGGCTTAGGCTCTAGACATCTTGCTGCTGCTGGCATTACTGCCTTAAGTGAAGCCTTGGCTTTAGTGGTTAGTGAGTCCACGGGAAGTCTACGCCTTTTTAAAGGGGGAAAAACTATCTTAGAAATTGAAAAACCCTAAAGCCCTAAACTTGACAAACAAAATAGCCTTTTTTAAGGGCTCACCCATAAGACAAGACTTTAAAAAATAAAAAATCTTAAAACTAGGAAAACTATGAGCCTCCAAGAAACCCAAGATCGACGTTTTGATCAACGTACTTTAGAATATAAACTACAACGCGGCCAAATTGACGCCCAAGAATACCAAAAGTATCTGGACTCTCTTCCCGATGAAGAAGGTAATTATGAAGTCCTAGCCTGGGACGCTAAATCAGAAGAGCTATCTCAAGAAGAAGAAGAAGAAAACGCGTAGTTTTTAATTAATTTAAAATTTAGACTTTGATAGTTGATTAAA
>JAGRNM010000278.1 GCA_020440745.1 Deltaproteobacteria bacterium | reverse complement strand
AAAAATATAATAATTAATTACAAAAATGGAATATTATTTTTATGAACAAAAAAGCTCCCTCTTTAAAAATTGTCGAAAGCAAACAAAAAAATCTAAGCCAAGCCGGGCTAAACGCTTTTTTTAAACTAGCTCAAGCTTGGGCTTTAAACCTAAAAGAACAAATGGACCTACTAGGTCTAAACGCCACCAGCACTTACTACCAATGGAAAAAACAAGCCCCTAAAGAGCTTTCACGGGACACCTTAGAAAGACTCTCCCATCTCTTAGGCATCTACAAAGCTTTACAGATACTTTTTCCTGACCCTAAGGTTGCTGATGCTTGGGTCAAAAAATCCAACCAAGCTCCTCTTTTTGAGGGCTTAAGCGCCCTAGAAAAAATGCGCCAATCTTTAGCCGACCTTTACCAAGTCCGCGCCTACTTGGATGCCCAAAGAGGTGCTTGGTGAAACTGCCTCCCCTACGAAGAGTGCGTTGGCAAGCTTGTTATCGTCTTATTCATACTCGCTCACCCACTGTGGATTTGTTTGAAAGGATTGCCGATCCCGAAGACTTTGAAGCGTTGATAGAATTAGAAAGCCTTCACAACCCAAGGATTCGTCAAGGCATTGGGGACCTCTCGGGCCATCGCCTAGAAGAGATCCCCACTAAATCTAGAAGCAGCTACATCTTAGCTCCCTTTGCCTACCCTTCTGACTCCCGTTTTGGCACGGTTAGGTTTGGAGTATTTTATGGAGCCCGCCAAATAAAAACCGCCCTAGCTGAAGTTGTCTACCACCGAGAAAACTTTTTAAAAGCCACCAGAGAAGAAGCCATGCTTTTAGAAATGCGTCTTTTAAGCGTCCAATTAGATGCCAGACTTTATGATTTACGAGGCCAACAAAAACTTTATGCCTCTCTTTATCATCCTCAAGACTATAGTGATTCTCAAAGCTTTGGCAAAAAGCTCAAAGACTTAGACTCTCAGGGCTTGGCTTATGATAGTGTCCGAGACCTCAAAGGCCAATGCGTTGCTATTTTTAAGCCTCAAGTTTTAAGCCATGCCCATCACATCAAATACCTTTATCTACGATGGAACGGTAAAAAAATAATCCAGTTTTTAGAAGAAGAAAAAAATAAACAAAAAACCCCCTTACCTTAGGTAAGAGGGTTTTTAACAAGCAGGAGGAGTTGAACTCTAAGTTTTAGGCACCGACCTTAACACCACCAAGGGCAGGAAACTTATTTTGCAAATAAGTCATACCCACATTGGCAAGGCTTTTACCTTTAGTACTAATGGCGTCACTGACCATTAAGAATCCATCGGCAGCCATGGCAGCCATAGGACCCACACCAGGAATCAAGGGTAAGAAAGGTCTGGCAATCCGCACAACCTTGGTCAGTCCTTTACCAATTTTCTTAAAAGCGCTTTTAAGTTTACCAAAAAAGCCTTTTTTCTTCTTGGGCTTGGCGGTTTCAATTTTTTGACCTTGATATTGGCTTTCGTAGCGTTGAGTGGCTCGATTAACGGTGCTGGTTAAAGCAGCCATTTTTTGCTTAACCGCCATGGCCTGAGGGCTATGGCAACCATACTGACTTTGGGCAGAGGCTAACTCAGCGCTTAAATTATTTAATTGATTGTGTTGGTAATTATTTAAAGATCCAGCAGCCTGAGAGTCGACAGCTTTAATTTGCTTAGCCATACGCATCATATTCAAAGGACCAATGCCAGCCATACGGCCTAAGGTGACCAAACGACCCATTTTTACAGCATAACTCTCAGGGCCATTAAGAATACGGCGGGCTTTATTAACAATGCGATCTTGGTACTGACCAAAACTCATGGTGGGGCGACTATTAGCCTGACGACGAGCGGTATAAAGACCATAACCTCTTTGTAAGCTTCTCCCAGTATAACTATTGGGATTGGTTAATTGGCTATTGGCCCATTGGTTAACCCGACCTACAAATTGACGAACTCGAGAAGCATAGGCCCCTACCCCACAATTAAAGTGGCTGGTAGAAACTGCAGGTTTACTAATGGGTCGTGGTTGGGGATTAAGATATAAAGGGTTTAAGCTTTGAATCTGGGTTGTGGTTTGACTTTGAATCATCATGGCATTTTCCTCCTTGTTAAGTGCCTGTTGGCCTTTAGAAAATGCGAGAAAGATGCCAAAACTTACTAAAAATAAAATTTTACAAAAAACTTAATAAAATTAAATACTTATAAATAACTAAAGAGAAGCAAAAGACGCTGATCCTGATTAATAAGTACGGAAAACGAACTTTTTGGCGTTGGAAAATGGGTCGATAGTTTTAATAAAAGTATAAAAAAGAAAGGGTCTGACAAAAGCCTAATTTCAACTCAATTTTAATACCCCAATCACTAAGGCTATTTATTCTC
>JAGRNM010000277.1 GCA_020440745.1 Deltaproteobacteria bacterium | reverse complement strand
GGCCAAGGCATCATCCATGGCGATCTCAAGCCATCCAATCTTAAATGCCAAGAAAATGACTCTCAAGACTGGCAACTCAAGATCTTAGACTTTGGCCTAGCCAATTGGGTAACCAGTTCAAGCTTGGGCACACCGGCCTACACCGCACCGGAGCGTATCTTAGGAGAAGCTCTAGATGCCCGCAGCGATCTTTATTCATTAGGACTTGTATTTTATGAGGCCATGACTGGCAAACACCCCTTAGTACACAAGGAACTTTCTCAAACCTTACAAGCCCACTTAAGTCAAAAAGTTCCCTCCGCTACTTTAGTACGATCAGAAATTCCCCCTAAATTTAGTCGACTGCTTAGCCAGCTCTTAGAAAAAAATCCCAGACATAGGCCTCCAAGTGCCCAGGCTATTTTGGCAGATTTTTTTCATGAAGAAGAAATTTTCCCTGTTTCACCACCTCCCCCCGATCTAAAACCACTCTACCTTCATGGCAGACAAAAACTTATTCAAGAAGCTGAAGCCTGGCTCAAGGCTCAAGACACTTCTCACCCCCAGGGAATCTTGGCTTTTGTAGGAGAAAAAGAATGGGGTGGCGAGGCCATGTTAACCGAATTAAAATACCGCGCCCAACTACAAGGCCTTAGTTTAAACTTTGCCAAGCCCCAAGACTTTGAACCCGAAGTGAGCGCAAGCTCGGCAGCAAGCTTCCGTATTAGCGAAGAAATCGAAACAGGCCCTTTCCTTAAGGATCAAAGCACTCGGGAGTTTCCTCCCGAGGTTCTTCAAAAACAATTTAAAACAAAAATCGAAAATTTAAAAAAAGGAGCCTGGGTTTTAAGCCTTTTACCCAAGCAAATCGAAAAACTAAAAAAGCTAGCTCCTCAGCCAATTAAAATTCTTCACTTAAAACCCCTTAGCGAAACAGAATTAAAAGAAGTTTTAGCCCTTTTAAGTCAGACTATGGTTCCCCAAGCTCTTTCCAAGAGCCTTTGGCATTATAGTCAAGGATCCCAAGAACTTTTAGAAACTAGTCTAAGCCATCTTCTTAAAGACCCAAAAATTCTTCAATCCCACGGGGCCTGGAACTTAAGTCCCTTCCAAGAAGCGCCACCTACCGCAGAAAGCTTAGGCTTAGACCAAAGCGGACTCAAACTACCTAAAGGACTTAAGGATAAAGAACGCTGGCAAATCCAATTAAAACAAGCGACCCGCTTAAGCAGCCTTGGTCAAAGCGAAACTGCTTTAAAACTTATTCAAGATCTAGAAGAAGAAGTAAAAAATATTTTTTCTAAGCAAGAGCAAAGCCTGGCCATGGCCGAACTTTTAGAAAAAAAAGCGTGGACTCAAATCCATTTAGGAAAAAAATTAAAAGCTAGAGAAAACCTAGCTAGAGCTCTAGCCCACTGGGAACTGGCCGAAAACAAATCTAAGACACAAGAACTAAGAATTAAAAATTTTTTAAGCTACCTGGATTTACAAGAAGGCAAATTAGAAGAGGCTCAAAAATCTTTTGAAGAAAGTCGCCAATTAAGTTCCCAGCTTGACGAAAAAGAAAAACAGCTTGTTACTAATAATGAACTTGGCCAAGTCTACTTAGCTCAAGAAAAAATTAAAGAAGCTATTTCTCAATTTAAAGAAGACCTTAAGCTTTTTGAACAACTTCCAGAAAATCGTCTTAAAATGAAGGCTCACTACTATCTAGCCGAAGCCCTCACTCTAGCAGAATCCTATCAAGAAGCAGAAAAACAATATGAAGCGGTTCTTAATCTCGCCCGCCAAGAAAGACACTGGGCTTATCTTTTGCGAGCTTACAATGGCTTAGGCAATCTAGCCAACCGACAAAAAAAACGGGCTCGAGCCATGGACTTTTACTCCCGAGCCTTATCTTTAGCCGAATACGAGGGAGAAAATCTAAGTCAAGCTAGTATTCTTCAAAACCTAGGAGTACTTTATGCCGAAGAAGAACGCTATGAAGAAGCCATTAAGTCCTTAGAAAAAAGTCAAGACTACCTTAAAAAAACCGAAAGCTCCCGTCATAGTCGCCATCTCATGGTACGATCTTTATTAGAACTAGGAGAAATTTATTTTCTCAAAGGAAGTTTTGACTCAGCCAAAAGTTGTTTTAAAGAATCGCTTAACCGATCCCAAGAGGAAGAAAGCCTACATAGCTTTTTATTTTATCCCCTCCTGGGTTTAGCAAAATTAGCTAGAGAAGAAAACGATCAAGACGCATGGGAAATACTCATCCCCCAACTTCATCATCAGGCTAAAACTGAAGAACAAAAAAAACAAATTAAAGATCTACAAATAAAAAATAAAAATCTCACAAACCCTAAGCTAAGTACCTCAAACACCCTTCCTTCTTTAGAAAACTCTTTTGAAAAAAGTGCTCTA
>JAGRNM010000276.1 GCA_020440745.1 Deltaproteobacteria bacterium | reverse complement strand
GACCAAAAAAGCACTAGAATACCTAAGTAACATCACCTTGCGCACAAAAAAGTATTTAAACTCCAACCAGTCGTCCAAATAAGGGTTGGGGTCTTGTTCCTCGGGCAATTTAATATTGCAGCCAATAGAATGCCCTCCCGCATCCTTAGCACCGCGATTAGCGCCTTCCATGACTCCAGGCCCGCCTCCAGTCATCACAGCAAAGCCTGACTTAACCAAAGCCTGCCCCACCTCCCTAGCCAAATGGTAGGCTGGGTGCTCGGATCCAAAACGCGCCCCCCCAAAGACGGTCACGCAAGGGCCTAAATGACTTAGGACGCGAAAGCCCCTTAAAAACTCTCGATAAATCTGAAAAGAACGACGAAAATCTTTAATAAGACGCCTCCAACCACGATCTCCATTGCTAAGCACCATCGCAGGCTCGCCGTCTGGACCGTAATAATGAGTGCCCTCTTCAGAGGCCCCGGAATTTTCTTGGCTTAAGTCTGGCTTTTCCATTCTTCAGGACTCAATAAGGTTAAGGCAAGAGCATGAATCTTTTCTCTCGGACTTTTTATTGTCTCACCAAAATACTCCTCAAGACTAGCATAAACTAAACGATGCCTTTCTAAGGGCAAAAGATCAGTAAAAACCCCACTTACCAAAGTCACCTCGTAGTGGCCCCCTCCCCCTTTTTTCACTCCAGCGTGACCCCGATGCTGATGGGATTGGTCTAAAACCTCCAAAAAAAGAGGATTAAAACGTAAGCTTAAAATTTCCTTTAATTTTTCTTTCATTTTTAACTATGGAGAAGTTCTTAAACTTAATTTTATTTAATTTAAAGCCCTTAGGTTTTTTTTGAAAGTTAAAGTCCCATGGCAAAAAACTGGAATATCCAAGACTCCGCTCAACTCTATCATCTTCTACAATGGGGAGGTGAGTACTTTAATATTAATGAATTGGGACACCTAAGCGTCCATCCTTACCGCAGCCAAGAACCCTCCATCGACCTCATGGACGTGATTCAAGATATTCAAGAAAAAAACCTCCATTTTCCTTGCGTCATTCGTTTTCAAGACATTCTCCATGACCGGGTTAAACACTTAAATGAATGCTTTAAGAAAACCATAAAAAGCTATAATTATAAAGGACAATATTGTGGGGTTTACCCTATTAAAGTCAACCAACTAAGAGAGGTGGTGGAAGAAATCTTAGACGCTGGATCTAAATATCACTTTGGCTTAGAGGCCGGTTCCAAAGGAGAATTATTAACCGTCTTAGCTCTCAATCATGACCTTAAGGCACTGACTATCTGTAATGGCTATAAGGACGAAGAATACCTCCGTCTAGCCCTGATGGGACGTAAATTAGGACGAAAAGTCATGATCGTGATAGAAAAAATCAGCGAACTCCCTCTTCTACTCCGCGTTGCTGAAGAAATGAAGGTTGAGCCTATGATTGGCTTAAGAGCCAAACTCAGCAGCCGAGGCTCGGGACGTTGGCAAAACTCCGGTGGGGACTTGGCCAAGTTTGGACTTACTGTCCCTGAGATCATGCAGGCCGTTGCTATTCTTAAAAAGCATCGCAAAAAGCGCTGGCTTAAGCTTTTTCACTTTCACGTTGGTTCTCAGATCACTGACATTCGCTTTATTAAAGAATCCGTAAGAGAAGGTGCTAGACTTTATGCTAAGCTTTATCAAATGGGCTTTAAGCTAGAATATTTTGATGTAGGTGGCGGACTAGGTGTCGACTACGATGGTAGTCGAAGCTCTAACCAGTCCTCTATGAATTATAGTCTAGAAGAATATGTAGAAGACATCGTCTACAACGTACAACAAATCTGCCAAGAAGAAAGAGTACCCGAGCCCCACATTGTCAGCGAATCGGGCCGAGCCCTAGTTGCCCACCATAGCTGTCTAATTATTCCTGTATTTGGAAGCATTGCTATCGAAGACAAAAGTCATCAAAATCAGTCTAGCAAAAGCAGCAAAGAAAGCGTGGTCAAAGATTTAGAATATCTTTTTAAAGACCTAAAAACAGAAAACGCATTAAGTATTTTTCATGATGCCCAAACCAAAAAAATAGAAGCCTTAGACAAATTTAAACTAGGCATCTTAAGCTTAGAAGACCGCGCCCATGCAGAAAATCTCTACTGGAAAATCTGTCAAAAAATTTTAGAATTATTGCCAAAAATAGAACACCTCCCAGAAGACTTAATAGAGCTAAAAACCAAAATGTCTCACCAATACTTAGCCAATTTTAGTCTTTTTCAAAGTGCTCCTGACCACTGGGCCTTTGATCAACTTTTTCCTATTGTGCCTGTCCACCGCCTCAAAGAAAAACCAGAAGAAGACAGCACGATTGTGGACATTACCTGCGATAGTGACGGCAAGATTAATCGTTTTATCGACTCAGAGGACTC
>JAGRNM010000275.1 GCA_020440745.1 Deltaproteobacteria bacterium | reverse complement strand
GCTTTTAGAAATTTTTGGATTAGGAGCGGTGGTAGGAGCCTTTTCTGGTTTTTTACTGACTTTAATTTTAAGACGTTTTCCGATTAAACATCCAGGCTTTCGTAATTTGGCGGTGTTAGCCTTTGCCTTACTTATTTTTGAAGTCTCTAATATCATAATTAGTGATTCAGGCTTGTTGGCTGTAGTCTTTGCCGGTCTTATCTTAGGCAATAGTAATATCCCTGAACTTTTTGAAATCAAACAATTTAAAGAAACCATGACCCGCACGATGATTGCCTTCTTATTTATGCTTTTAAGCGCTAAATTAGAATGGGGTCTACTAACTCAGTTTAGTCTGGGTAACTTTTTATTAATTGGAGCAGTTATTTTTTTGGTAAGGCCTTTAGTGATTTTTCTTTCACTTCGCAAAGCGGGTATTAATTTTCGAGCTAAGGCTTTTTTAAGCCTTAGTGCTCCTAGAGGTATTGTGGCAGCTTCTATGGCTTCTCTTTTGACAGTGGTCTTTGCCAAGCAAGGAGAAAGCCAACTGATTAAAGACTTTGAGATTCTTTCTTATCAACTCATTTTTGCGACCGTATTTTTACAAGCCTTATGGAGTCGACCTTTAGCAAGATTTTTAAAAGTCCTACAGGAAGAAAAAAAAGGCTATCTTATTGTTGGAGCCCATCCTCTAGCAGTGGAGATTGCTTTGTGGATGAAATCTTTTAATTTAGAGGTTCTACTTTTAGATAGGGACTCTTATGATATCTATTTAGCCCGCAAACAAGGTATCGAAGCCTATAAAGGAGACGCTTTGGACGAATTTGTCTTAGATCAGCTTTCGCTAGAAAGTATCGGGCATATGCTTGCCTTAACTAGCAACGATGAAGTGAATACTTTAGCCTGCCAATTAGGAAAAAGGTATTTTAATCCAGATCAAATTTATCAGGTTAGTAAGAGCTTACAGGAAAAAGAAATTAGCTTTTTAAGAGAAGCCGGAGGACAATTAGTATTTCCGGATATGCCTCCCCTCTTAGAAACTTTAGACAAAATTTCTAAGAAAGAATTTGAGGTGGCTCCTTGTCAGGGACTTCCTCCAGAAAATTACATTCCTCTATTTTTTAAGAATAACCAAGGATGGATTAAACCCATTAATGCTCAAAGCCAGTTAAATGAAAATACTTTAAGCTTAGGGATTTTTGTAAAAAGTTTTGGTCGAAGAAAAGAAGACACCAATTAAAATTATTCAAAGACTACTGTTTTGTTTTCATAGGCTAAAATACGATGTTCACTATGCAAACGCACAGCCTCAGCCAGAGCTAATCTTTCTTGATCTCTTCCCAGCCTAATTAAATCCTCCACTCCGTGACGATGACTCACTCTGGCTACTCTTTGCTCAATAATAGGCCCATTATCCAACTCTGCCGTAACATAATGGCTAGTGGCTCCAATAATCTTTACACCACGGCTATAAGCTTGATGGTAAGGTTTGCCGCCTTTAAAAGCTGGCAAAAAACTATGATGAATATTAATGATTTGATTAGGGTAATGTGCGATAAAATCTTGGCTTAATATCTGCATATATCTAGCTAAAACCACAAAATCCACTTGATGTTTTTTAAGTATCTTTAAAATTTTAGCTTCAGCCTGGACTTTATTTTTTTCTTCCACAGAGACTTGTTGATAGGGAATCCCATAATATTTAGCTACCTTGGATGAGTCAGGATGGTTGCTAATAATCACCGGTATTTTAACAGAAAGCTCCCCCAAACTTTGTCTCATCAAAAGATCCTCTAAACAATGAGGATACTTACTAACTAAAATCCCTAGCTTTAACTTCTGAGATCTAAAGAAAAGTTTAATATCCATTTGATATTGCTTTTCCCAAGTTTTTAGATATTTTTTAAGATCTGATTTTTTAAGCTTAAAACTTTTAAGCTCCCATTCGATACGCATTAAAAAGGTTTTAGAAACCGGATCCGTATGCTGCCCTAGGTCAACGATATTACCCTGATGCTGATGAATAAAGTCAGCTATTTTAGCCACCAATCCTGCTTGATCGGGACAAATGATTTGTAAGATAGCTGTATTAGCAGAAGTCATAAATTTATTTTAGATGCTCAACTTTATCTTTTTGCCTCCACTCCCAATACTGCAAAGCTAAAGGCATAAAAATTAAAGTAGTAATCAAACAAGTGGCTAAACCCAATAAGGCTAAATAACCCATGGACCTTAAGCCCCCATGGATACTAAAAGCCAAACCCACAAAACCAGCTCCATTGGTCAAGCTAGCCAATAAGGCAGCAAGGCCCGAACTAGACCACACTCTTCCTAAAGAACCACTGCCTAACTCTCGATAACGATGATAAAAATGAATGCTATTATCCACACTCATTCCCAAAATGGCTGGTATCATGGACAT